>CAZNIX010000069.1:0-14345 GCA_964573125.1 uncultured Thermoanaerobaculia bacterium | reverse complement strand
ACCTGCTCGGGACGGCCTTGGCGCCAGCTCCACCCCCCACTCGCTTATTTTGGGGTTAGGGTGCGTACCGCCCTACTTGCTAGAAACCCGATTCCAGGCCGCCCGCAAGTGCTGGCGGAGCTGCCAACCTCTTCCTAAACTGCACAGCGCACCGGTTCGCTGCCCACCTCTGTGAAGGAAATGCATCCGAGCCGAGCGCGCTTCGCCGTCTTGATCGTCACGCTGCCTTTCTTTCTCCTCCTCCCGCTCCTGAGGGAAAGCTGGCAGTCATTGGGTGACGCCGGTCAGCTTCTTGTCCTTCTAATAAGTGTGTTTATTCTTTCCGCAACCATCATCGCCGTGCGCGCCCTAACTCATGTTAAGAACGACGCTCGCAGTCGGCAGCGGCTAGAACTCGCCCTTCAGGCAAGCGAAGGAGCCATAGATCTTGGTCAGATCGCCGATGAGCTGCCGCGTGGCCCTGCCAAGACCCTACTGACTGCCCTAAAGGCTACAATGGCACGCGGCCACAGAATTGGCTTAGATGCAGCGGCTCAGCTCTTTGATGCCTCTCTCCGGCAGTCGCCTCAATCCCTCCGCTATCTCGCAGCCACTTCAGTACTAATGGGTTTGCTCGGTACTTTTCTCGGCATTCTAACGAGTGTTGAGGCATACAGCATCATCCAAGCTGATGCCGATCAGTTGCTAACGTTTCTTGCCGAGCTCCTCTCCGGCTTCGAACAGGCCTTCAGCACAACGATCCTCGGACTTTCGGCATCCGCCATAATCGGTGCGCACGTGCTCCTGCTCAATTCAGCCCTTGAACCCGAAACCAGTGCCCTAAGCCTGACCCTATTTGGACGCCTCGTTCCGCTCTTGCAGGAGCCCGAAACCGATTTTGTTTCGCGGGTAATCGAGGCTAGCATGAATAGGATGCTTCCCTCTCTCATCCGAGAGACCTCAGAACACCTCCACGCCGCCGCAACTCAGATCAGTGACAGCGCCGTTTCATTTCACGATTCCGCGCAAGCCTTTCAGTTTGCGACGCTGCCGGTCGCAGATGGCATACAGACGCTGGGCTCCGTTACAGGTTCACTGCGAGAGGTCTTGGCGACCGCGACGCATCACCTGGATCGCATTGCCGCCAGCAACCAGGAGGTTGCCTCAGACGTGACTCGGCTCTCCGTCAGCCATTCCGACATCATTAAGGGCAACTCTGCTATTGTGAAACGCCTTGAGGTCTTAATTGCCAGGAGCGAGAGCACGGCGGGCGTGGCTCGACGATCGGCGGAGGCACTTACAGAGGTAGCCAACCGGCAAACGACTATCGCGGAGGACGCGACGTCGCTGCTCTCCCTCCTAGATGGCCGAGTCCGAGAGATCATGAGTTGGCTTAGCACGCGGGACGAGGACCATGCAGGCAAGTTCAGCGCTTCCATTGATCGGCTGCTTTCAAGCCAGAATACGATGGTAAGCACGCTAGAAAAGCACCGCCACCATCTTCAAGCCATATCCGCAGCCTCGGAAACAGCCGCGGCCATACTCGCCCGCGACGCTACAACATCGGGACATAGTCCCGAGAGCGTGGCCAAAGCGCCGGGAACGCCAATGCGCGATCAAACGCGGGTTTCCCCGAACGACTGGCCTCGCCTCCTCGCGCGTGTAGATGACGTTGCGGCAGTGCTCGCGCGTATCGAGCAGCAGCTCCAAACTCGTCCTTCCGTGGCATCCTCGGAGCGAGCCATGCGGGCGGACTCGAGTGCATCCTCTCTTGCCTGGGTACGGCTTCCATGATATCTCTGAGGACTTCATGATTTCTTTGAAGGGAAGACCGCCAGAAGGACTCGCTGCGGAGATCGTTGGGCTCGTTGATGGCGCGCTCGGGGTAACTCTGGTGCTCCTGCTCGTGTCGGGTATCTACGTCCTTCTTCTCCGGGCCCAGGTCGGCACGCTTTTGGAGAGCGTAGAGGAGAAGGCAGTAATTGCACCCGACCCCAACGAAGAGAGGATAATCATCCCGAACGAAGTCGATGGCCGAGTCTTCTTCGACTCCGCCGACGACAGAATCCGTCCCGAGTTCTACGCAATTCTGGAGGAAGTGGCGGGCCGCATTGCTTCCGAGTTGAACTCCCGCCGCTTTGATCGAGCGCAAGTCGAAGGACACACTGATGACAGGCCCTTGGTGGTCGGGGCGAGGTTTGCCGACAACTGGGAGTTGGGGGCGGCGCGGGCAACTGCTGTTGTACGCTATCTAATTGTTGCGGGCGTCAGAGAGGATCGTCTTGCTGCGACGTCGTATGGAAGCACCCGGCCCGCGGTGACCGGCGTTAGCGACGCGGCGCGCCAACGGAATAGGCGCATAGAGGTTCTACTACTCCGCGATCAGATGGGGAGGTCGTCTCATGAGTGATATATTGGGTGGTTCGATCGAGGAGTTCTCAGGGCGTAGGCTGGAGAAGCTCGAGAAAATCAGGCATATTTTTCTCTGGCCAATGGTCCTCGGCTTCGGCATCATTCTTTTGGACTTCCTGATCTACGTACTCGGTTTCGGGAGTATCGAGCCGCTGGAGCGGATCACTAAGACTGCAGCCTTCTTCGCTTTTCCTGCCATTCTCATCTATATTGTCATGGCGACCTTCTATAGCAGCTATAGGGTCCTTGGCAGCAGGGGTCACAAGAACATTCTGGTCTTTTTTTTGTTCCAGATAATGGCGTACTATCTTATGGTCGAGCTTGACCTAGAGATCCCGGCGATGGGGTCTGTCCAGGCGACCTTGGCATCCGCGTCCATCGCATTGGGAATCGTTCTTGCAGTAACCCTCGTGCAAAGATCGATATCTGTTCCGGACGATCTCCCTACAAGCGAGGAAGGAATAATCACCTTCACCGATAAGAGAAACGAAAGCACCGGCCTTGTGATAGCTGCGCTATTCTCTCTTGTAATAGCGGCCATGATTTATTTTCGGAATCAAGGCGGCATCCCGTTTGTCTCCTATGGAGTATTGTTTGGGGTCGTAGCTTCCGGCGTAGTCCTTAAGGCCGACAAGTTGATCCTCTGTCTATTGTTCTTCCTCGATCCGAGAGGCGCTATAAATCTCTTTCATCTGATTAAGGTTAGGGAGCGCGTTCAGCAGCAGAAGGAGCGTAGCGAACTCGAGGTGGAGGTAGGAGTCTGGCACAAGGAAGAGCGGAAGACCAAGGCTCTCAGGCTCGCGAACGAGCTCGATCAGGAACTAAGCCGCGCAGGCTTCAACAAGGGTGAGCGCTATCTCCGTAGCCTCATAGATAGCCTGCAGAGTCCTGGCGGCATGTCACCGGAGGAACAGGAGCGGAAGACGCTAGAAGCTCAGGAGATGATAGCCCGACTACGGAGCGAACGGACTATTCCCAAGGTGCTGCCTGAAGTGGATTATTCTACTCTTAGCTTGGGAGAGAAGATCGCCGGTTTTCTAGGACTAACTAAGGACAACATCCGCGAGGCCATTGCCGAAGGGTTGATCGACGAAACGCAGAGCCATCTGTGGACACCTGAAGCGCAATTCAGGATTGGCAATGCCATGAATGACTTCAAAGAGAATCGGATCCGGGGGAGAGCCCCGGTATACATCGCTGAGTCATGGGTAGAGTTTTTCAACAGAAACGCCTATCTCCTGGATCGAATTGTCGAGAGCCTTACATCTGATTCTCCGGCAAGTCTCAGAGATCTTCTTGGAGCCAACGGCTTAGTGGAGATGCGATTTGCGACGGTTGCCCGTGAATACAGCGCGGTTATTCAAGAAGGTCCTGCCGGTATGTTTAATGTGCTCGGAGCATTCGAGGTGCCACGGTAGCTGGTCCGTCTGCAGAGGCGTTCCGTCGGATAATACTGAGAGGATGAGTCGGGCAGCGTGCAGACCCTGAGTTTATCAATGCATGCCGCCCTACTAGATAGATTGTCCGTGGGAGGTAGCAAGGGGAAGTCCACAGATGGCGTCAGTAAAGGCGCGCGGGAGGCTTTGATTCCGAGGAGAGACTGCAATGTGAGGGCTCTTTACGATTTGCATACCCGCATCAGTGCCGAGCGCGTTTTAAAGTATCGACTCCTGCTGCGGGATTTCATCGAGTGCATTGTGCCTTGGCAAGATTCGCGAACAGAGGATGCGGGCTACGGCACCCCTGCTCCTCGAGTGCTTCGGGAAGTGGAGGAGCTCGTAGTCACGCCAGGAGCAACAGCTCGTCATCGCCGCCTTCCAGCTCGCACTCGTGGGACGACGACCCGCTCGACCGGTGGACCTGCCGCCGCTCGCCACCATCCGATCGCTGCACTACTTTCTTCCTTTCCGTCATGGACGAGCTGCGGGCGCTCGATCGCGACTACCTCGGCTACGTCGTCTATCGAGGGAAGGACGGCTCAGCCTGCCAGTCGGGTGGCTGCGACTTGCGCTAACAGCTACCTACGCGCGGTTTCTCGCAGCCGCGAACATGAGTGGCTATGCGCCGCGCGAGCGCTGAGGAGGACTCGCGTCAAGGTGTCGTCGCTCGGGTAACCGCTGCCATGCGCGTAGGCGGGCGGAAGCTGCGTCTGTGACAAATGCGACCAGCTTGAGAAGTCGCCGGCGGGGCCGATCGGATCAACGAGGAGGAGAGGGAGTGTCCTGACACAGGGCAGGAAGTCGCTTCTCATTCGGCGCCCACGCCCTGCTCATCCATCACCATCTGGACTTCTCTTTCGTTCGCGGCGGAAGGAGCCGCCGACCTCTGACCCTCGTTCGCGGACTCGCGGAACCCTGGACAGATGGATTGGAAATCGCACCGGGGGCATCGACCCGTCTCGGCCCCATGGCGCGGAAACAGTTGCGCTTGAATAGCCGCCACGGTTTCGGAAACCCGTTGCCGTACGTCTTCCTGTGTGCCTTCTGAAACGTTGATGCTCACCCTCTCCTCGACGCCGCGGTCTCTTAGTTCCTGCGAAGGAGGATTCGGCGAGAGGAAGTGCGCGGCTGCGTCCTGCGGGTCGAGGTTTAGGGCTGCGCGTGCGGCGAGGGCGTAGAGGCGGAGCTGCGTAGTCACCTCGTCCACTCGTCGGAAGAAGCTCTCCGCCTCGTCCCAGCGGTGGGTCTTGAAGTCGACTACACACACGGGAACTTTTTCCTCGCCCTCCGGTCCGCTTCGGATCCGCTCAAGGAGGTCGATGGTGCCGCTGATGAGGGCCCCACTCTCGCGGTCGATGTACTCGAACGGTTTCTCCGCTTCGAGGACCAGCTCCGCATGATCCTCGAACTCGTTCACGTACCGGATGACCGAACGGGCTGCGGCACGTCTCAGCGCTTCCAGCGGTCGGCCGCGGGTGTAGCGAAGGTTGAATCGTCGATCGACCAGTTCGGCCACGGCGTGTTCATCCAAGACCTCTCCTTGCCGAGCGCGTTCGTGCAGTTCAGCCAGGAGGTTGTGAATCTGTTGCCCGTAACCGTAGGCCTCCCTCACCCCCGGCCCGAAGCCCATGAGGTTTCTGAGCCGGTAGTCCGCCGGGCACTGCCAGTAATAGTTGAGGTCCGAGAACGTCGTCGGGAATAGCTCGACGTCTTGAGCCGCAGTCGGCTGCCCTCGTTCCCTCTCCGTCGGGTCGATGCCGTCGTCCCTCATCAGATCGTGCTGAATCTCCGTGAGAAACTGCTGCGGTCGCTTCCCACTGCGGTCTTCGCTCGACACGTGCAAGAACTTCCGGCACCTGGTCAAGCCGACGTACCAGAGTCGCCTCTCCCCGACATCCTCGGTGGCATACCGGCGGCCGTCGAAGATACCCGCCGGGAGGAAGGTCTCGACGGGTCGATTGCGATATTGGTGCGGGAAGATCCGGGAGCTGATCTGGGGCAGGAAGACCACGGGCCACTCGAGCCCCTTGGCCTTATGCACGGTGAGAATCTGGACCGCGACGGGGCTGCCTACCTCCTCACCCGCCCCTGCATCCGCCTGGCGGCCCCAATAGCCGAGAAAGATCAGGAACCCCGGAAGGTCCCGGGGCGTGACCCACTGGTGCACGGCCTCGAAGTCCGTGATGATCGAGCTGAGACGCCCCAGGTTGTAGAGCACTGTCTCCGAGAACGCTCCGTCCGTCTCTCCGGCCCCCAACTCCCCCAGCATCTCGTGGAAGATCGACTGCGGGTATATTCGCCGAGAGAGCCGGCCGCGCTCCTCCCGCGGGAGCATCTGGCGGTTCAACTCCGCCCGCTTTCGTGCCACCCAGCCGAGGACGGCGACCCCATTGGCCAGCGGCATGTCGCCGCTCGCCCTCAGTCGGTTGCACGCATCTCTGACGAACTGGCGGGTGTCCGCCTCGGGGAGGCTCTGGGGCGTTCCGCCGCCGACCGGGTACTTGAAGAAATCCCGCTCTGCGAGCAGGGCGAACAGGGCCGAAATCAGCCGTACCTCCGTCGTGCCCAACAACCCGCCGGTGCCTCGGACGACATACGGAATGCCGCGAGCGTCGAACTCATCGACGAATACCTGGCCGCACTTGCTCACGGTCCGCAGGAGCACCGCCATGTCGGAGTAGTGCAGTGCACGCCTCGCTCCAGACCGCTCCTCAACCTGAACCCCGAGGAGCCCCTCGATCCGGTCCGCGACCCATGCGGCCTCTCGGGCGGCCGAGGGAAACGTCTGACGCTGCAGGTCCCCCGGCTCGGCGAGCCGTTCCACCAACTCCCGTGCATCGCCAACGCCTTCCCACCGGGCCGCGAACATCTGCTTTCCGAGACGCTGGTCCGCGGGCAGGCGCTGGATCGCAGCGTTCGCGATCTCCACAACACCATGGGTACTCCTGAAGTTGTCCTGGAGCCGTACGCGGCTGACATCCGGGTATCTATCCTCGAAAGTGAGGATGTTCTGGACATCGGTTCCTCTCCACCCGAAGATGGCCTGATCATCGTCCCCGACGGCTGTCACGAAGATCTCTGTGCCATCGTCCGAAAGTAGGGAAATGAGCTCCTCCTGTCGTGGATCGATGTCCTGATACTCGTCCACGACCAGGTACCTGAAACGCTCCCGGACTGCCGCCAAACCCGTCTCGTCGGTCCGCAGGCGACGGATCAGTTCGTCGATGATCGAGTTGAAGTCGAAGAACAGGTTCGGTCGCTGGTGAGCCAGTTCACGGTAGGCCACTATGGAGGCAACCAGCTGCGGGTCGTCGATTCCATCGACATCGATTCCCTCCGTGTGCATCACGTTGAGCGTGGCGATGAATCGCTTGATGGTCTCCGTATAGTTGCCCGTCCGCGGCTGCAGAGCCTGGAGGCCGAGTTTGTAGTAGTTCGACACCAGAAGGGCGGCCTGACGCGCCTCGTCCATGACCTCGTAGCCGCGGTAGGCCGAGTCCAGCTCCTTCAGCAACTGGAGACAGAAGCTGTGGACGGTCCCCACGTACATGTCGCCGAGGGAGGGATCGTCGGGGTCCAGGTCCTCGAGATGCAGTCGGATCCTGGCCTTTAACTCCTCAGCCGCGCGCTCCATGAACGTGAAGGCAGCGATGGCCGACCGAGGGACGCCCTCGTGCACCAATTCGGCAATCCGACGGGAGATGACCTCCGTCTTTCCGCTGCCGGCGCACGCCAGGATGAGGAGGTTTCCGTCCCGGTGGCCGATTGCCTCAAGCTGCGACTCGGTGTACGTCAGCGGCATCTAGGCACTCCGTGGGTTCTTAGTGCTGACCGGATCGTCGGGAGGAGTGACCAAACCAGGTGCGGCGGGACGGCGTTGCCGATCTGGGACGCGATCTGTTTCTCGTTTCCCTCGAACGCGTAGGAGTCCGGGAAGGTCTGCAAAGCTGCAGCCTCGCGTAGGGTGATCGCTCGATCGTCCGACGGATGCGCGAAGCGTCCCTTGGTGACATCGGTGCATCCGGTAGTCAGCGTCGGGGCTACTTCGTTCCAGGCCATCCGCCCATATACGTCCGGGTGGCCGCGGTAACCTCTGTGGCAGTCGAGCTCCAGTTCTGAGGGCAATGCGGACCTATCGCCGCCATCTTTGGGGATCTTCCGGAGACGGCGAAGGGCGATCCTCTGGTGGTTACGGGCTCGGTGCAGTGGGTCCTCGATATCTGCTTCGCCGGATTCGAGGCGCCGGTAGTCCCCGATCGCCTCCCGCACCGTGCGGCGGCGCTCCTCCGGGGTGGTCGGAGGTGGAAGCGTCGGCGGGTCCGTGCCTTTGGCTGCAAGCATCAGACATCGCCTTCGCCGCTGCGGAACTCCGTAGTCCTGCGCGTCGACGATCAGCGGATCGCTCGAGGCGTACGCGGACTCGGACAGGCCGTCGCGTAGGCGACGGAGCGTCTCCCCATTTCGTGCCTGAACGAGACCCGGGACGTTCTCGATCAGTATTACGGCCGGCTTCAATGCCCTCGCGAACCGGACGGCCTCGAGTACGAGTTCGGCGCGAGCGTCGCGACCCGAGAGACGCGTTTGGCTGCTGAATGGCTGACAAGGGGCGCAAACGACGAGGAGGTCGAGCCGGCTCCCGCCCAAGTCCTCCCGGATGGATTTGGGGTCGATCCCCCCGCAGTCCTCGTCGTAGAGCCTGATCCCAGGGTGGTTCGCGCGGTAGGTCTTGCAGACCACCGGATCGCTGTCGACCGCCGCCACGACACGGAAGTGGCGCTGCTTGAGGGCTAGGGTCACGCCGCCGCACCCGCAGAAAAGATCGACCGCCGTAGGCCAAAGTCGCGATGTCATTGGTCGCTCAAGTAGCCCTCAAGCTTTGCGAGGAGCGTCTCCGGCTCTTCGGCCTCGCATTCCCACACGACGAGGACGTCCCAGCCCAGGGACTCCAGCTCCTCAACTTTCCGTCGATCGCGCTCCACGTTCGCATCCAGCTTCTTGTTCCAGAAGTCTCGCCGGCTTGCCGGCCGCTTGGCGTTTGGGCATCCCGGATGCTGATGCCAGAAGCAACCGTGGACGAGAATCGCCTTCTGGTGGCGCGGCAGCACCAGGTCGGGCGTTCCTGGCAGATCCTTGCGGTGCAGCCGAAAACGGAAGCCCATCGCGTGCACCATCGATCTAACCGCCAGTTCCGGCGCGGTATCCTGATCCCGGACCCGGGACATCATCCAGCTTCGTTGCGCTCGGTCTACGATGTCCGCCATGGGCTCCTGGGGAGGGTTTCAAACCAGCGCACCGCGCGTCGACGTAGCACCGACGGCCTGGGCATGGTAGCGCGTCCGCAGACACCGTCGTGCCCCTAGAGCCACCCGCCCAAGCTCGTCGTCGGTTCTCGCCCCCCGCAGCCCTGCTGCTCGTCCGGGATCGAGACCGCATAGACCTCCACGCCACCGACGACTGCCCCCGCCGGTCCCAAGACTACCAGGAGGAATAAGGGATTGCTTTCGGTCGGTGGGAGTCCATCTTGTCGGCGGTCGGAAAGCGCGGCGTTCTGGCGCTCAAACCGCGCATCCTTCCGAGCCCACAACTCACGCAGACTCAGCACGTTGGCGGAAACGGAGCGCTGAAGCGTTCCGTGAAGACGATGCAGTTCGGGTAGAGGTAAATCATTGATTCCAAGCCAGGTCTGGCTCCTCCGCCCGTGGCGGTGGTCGCCGTGCGCCGGACGAGGTTCGCGTCGACTTCGCGGTAGCCGGGGATCGGCCGGTCCCGGATGCCGGCCATCGCGGCCCATGGCACTCCCGGAGCCCGTTGGTGGTCGCACCCGGCGGGTCCCGCCGATCTGGGCCACCCGATGTCCATTTCCCCGCCCCGACGGCGCGAAACGGAGGTAGCGCGGGACCTGTGAGTCCCGCGCGTCACCGACCGGAATCACCCGGCAGCAACCTCCAGGAGCGCATCATGACCACCGACCGTACCCTCGTCGGCCGCCTCGCGGCCTCGACCCGCCGCGCGACCCCGGCCCTCTTCCTCGCGTTCGCGCCGCTGCTCGCCTCGAATGCCTGGGCGCAGCCGCTGCCCGCCGCCTGCCCCAACGGCGGACCCAACTACGCACCGTTCGGGCTCGCCGAGTTCCTGCCCGGCGACATCGGCACGCCGATGCTGCGGCACACCCTCACCGGGCCCGAGTCGCGGTGCAACGACGGCTCGCCGGCGATCCTGTACATCCGCCCGCCGGGCGCCTACTACAGCGGGCCCCAGCTCCCCCAGCAGGTGCTCGAGCAGGAGCGCTGGGTGATCGTCTTCGACGGCGGCGGCGGCTGCGGCGACGCTGACGGCTGCCTCGAGCGCTGGTGCGGGATCCCGACCTACGACCGCGCCGGCAAGATGAGCACGCTCGGCGCCTACGACGCGATCTACGGCTCGGGCGGCATCCTCAGCCGCAACTGGTTCCTCAACCAGTTCGCCGGCTACAACCAGGTGCTCCTCAACTACTGCAGCTCGGACAACTGGGTGGGCTCGGAGAGCCGGACCGGCGTGACGCCCTCGGCGGGGCCGAGCTACGACATCGAGTTCCACGGCGAGGTGATCGTCAACGACGCCTTCACCCAGCTCCTCGACCTCGCCGGCACCGCGCCCGACGCCGGACCGGTGGGGACGTTCTGGAGCGAGTCGCTGCCCTCGCTGCGCACCGCCGAGGAGATCGTGCTGGTCGGTCTCTCGGCCGGCGGCGGCGGCCTGCGCCACCACCTCGACCGGCTGGAGGCCTGGCTGAGGTCGGTGGTCTTCTCGCCCGACGTGCGCATCTCCGGCGTGGTCGACGCCGGCATGACGCCCGGGCTGTGGGATCCGGCGATCACCTGGGGCGCGGCGGCCGGCGCTCCGCTCAGCTACGCCGACTACCTGATGACCATGGTCAAGGACCGTCACGACTTCTGGGGCACCGCCGACACCGCGATCGACGCCTCCTGCCTCGATCCGCTGTATGCCGCGGCGCACGCCGCGGTCGGCGTCCACCCGGAGATCTGCTACGACACCACCTACACCCTGTTCAACCACGTCACGACGCGGTTCTTCGCGCGCCAGGACATCCACGACACCCTCGGCGACGACCGCTACGTCGACTGGCTCCTCTACCCCGGCGCGCCGGCGTTCATGGCGGCGCAGGCGGCCCAGCTCTTCGCGACCGCGACGTTCGCGGGCGGACTGGAACCGATCGCGGTGACGCCCGGCGTGAGCGGGACGCACTGCCAGCAGCACGTCACGGTCCTGACCGGCGACTTCTTCACCGATACGCCGGCCTTCCCCGGCGGCCCCGGGCTGTCGTTCCACGACCTGCTGTCGAACTGGCTCTACGGCGGACCGGCGCAACAGGTCCAGCCGGACTTCAACGCCGGACCGCTCTACACGCCGTCGAACTGCTAGCGAGTCTGCGTGGCTCTTGGCACCATTGCCTGAATACCGCCCCATGGGCGGGTAGGCCTGTTCCTGGGATTACCCGCGCATGGGGCGACAGCTCGGTTGGGCCAGCCCGAGTTGCTACCATCACCGTGTGGTTGGGCGAGTCCCGACGAGGCGCGGCCGATGGAGCTGACTTGGGACGAGGAGAAGCGGCGGAGCAACCTCGCCAAGCGCAATGAGCAGCAGATCTACTTCGCGCAGCTCTCAGACTGACTGGGACCGGCTCCGTTCGATGCGAGACGAAGACATCGATCTCTCCGAGATCCCCGAGGTCACGGCTCAAGACCTGCGCGGGGCCGTCCTATGGGTCGGCGGCAAGCCGGTGCCGGAAGGCAAGTCCTTCGTCGGCATGCTCCTCGACTCTGATCTCGTCGAGGACCTTCGGAGGCGGGCCGGCGAGAAGAGTCTGCAGCGCGTGATCGACGAGACGCTCCGCGCCAGCCTGGCCAAGGCCTGACCGATCCGCGCCCCCACCACGTGATTGCCCGCTAGCCCGATCGAGGCCCGATCAGATCCTCGGCGGTGGCGATGACCACCGCCGCCGCCTCGGCGGCGGCGCGTTTCGCCGCCGCTCCCTCCCCCTCCGGCACGAGCAGCGCCCGCACCGGCTCGTGCCGCGCGAAACGCGACGGGAGTTCGGGCGCCGGCCTGGCGGCCACCTCCCGCGCGGCCCGCTCGAGGCCCGCGGCGCCGAGGGGGCGGGCGCTCCATTTCGCCTCGCCGAGAAGGAGGCGCTTGCCGTCCACGGACTCGCTCACGACGTCCCACTCCGGCGCGTTCCCGCGCCGCCAGCGCGCCGCAGGACCCCAAGGCCCGAGGGCACCGAGGCGGCTCGACGGATCGACCTGCGGAAGCCGCTTGCGGCACAGGTCCTCCCAGCTCTGAGCGGCCAGCTCGCCCCAGAACCGGTCGAGGATGGCGAGGCGCGTTGCGCGGGGGCCGGCCGCGAGCTGGCCGCGGTGCGGTGCGACGACGCGGAACCAGAGGCGGACGAACCGGTCGTCGATCTTGTAGAGGCTCCGGCGGCTCTGCTTCTCGGACTCGCCGAACGGCACCTCGCGGCGGACCAGGCCCATGCCGATCAAGCGGTCGAGCGGGCGCCACAGCGAGGTGGCGGGGCGGCCGATGCGGCCGGCGATCTCCGAGACCCGGTGCGCGCCGGCGCCGATCGCGTCGAGCAGCGGCCGGGTCTCGAGCGCCGGCGGCAGCTCTTCGATCAGCAGGCGGTCGGGCTCGCGGTGGAGCGGGCCGAGGGGATCGAGCGCGAGCGCGTCGATGCGCGAGCGGAGCGAGCCTGCGAGGCCGGCGGCCAGCTCCCAGTAGCGCGGCACGCCGCCCCAGGCGGCGTAGGTCTGCGCCAGCTCGATGCCGCCCGCGAGGCCGAAGACCTCGGCGAGATAGGTGGGGGCGAGGGGGCCGACCTCGAGGATCTCGCGGGCGCGGCCGTAGAGCGGCGCATCGCCCGAGAGGACGAAGCCCTGCATCATCCGCTGGCTCGAGCCGGCGACGGCGACGACCAGCTTCGCGGCCTTGGCCTCGTGGTCGAGCCAGCGCTGGAGGACGCTCGGCAGCTCGGGGGACGAGCCGACCAGGTAGGGCAGCTCGTCGAAGATGAAGGGGCCGCGCAGGCCGGCGGTCTGCGCCTCCCGGGCGAGCCGGGCGAGGAGGGTCCGCCAGTCCCGGTAGTCGACGTCGGCGAAGCCGGGGAGCTTCGCGGCGAACGCCTCCGCGACGTACCGGCGCTGGATCTCCGCCGCCGACTGGTCGGCTACGCTGTAGAGCCCGCCGCTCTTCGCCGACCACTCCAGGAGCAGGCGGGTCTTGCCGATCCGCCGCCGGCCGTAGACGACGGCCAGGCCGCCCTCCTCGCTCGCCGCCAGGCGGTCGAGACGCGCCATCTCCTCGGTGCGGTCGACGAAGCGCATGATGATGCAGGCTAGCATAATGCGGGCTTGCATAATCATTGCCGGGGTCGGGCCTGACGCTTGGATGTCGGGGGCGCATCGTTGCAGTCGCGACAACAACTCAGGGAGGTTCTTCGTATAGCTCTTCAGAATGGGTTCCCTATCGTCCGGGGAAGAGGGCCCCGAGCGCTTCGCGCAGCCCGACACCGCGACGCTCGCCTCGTCTGATGAGGCGAGCGGCGGCGCCGTCGCCGGCGGCCCGGTGTTCTTGCCGTCGGAGGTGCTGGCCGGCCGTTTCCGCGTCGTCCGCTTGCTCGGCCGCGGCGGCATGGGCGAGGTCTACGAGGTCGAGGACCTCGAGCTGGGCGAGCGGGTGGCGGTCAAGACGCTGCGCCCGAGGCTGGCGGTCGGCGACCGCGCGCTCGCCCTCTTCCGCAGCGAGATCCAGCTCGCCCGCCGGGTGACCCACCCGAACGTCTGCCGCATCTTCGACGTTTTCCGCCACACGCGGACGGTCGACGGCCGCGACGAGAGCGTCGTCTTCCTGACCATGGAGCTGCTCGCCGGCGACACGCTGTCCGCGCGCCTGCGCCGCGACGGGCCGCTGCCGCTCGCCGCGGCGCTGCCGCTGCTGCGCCAGATCGCCGCCGGGCTCGACGCCGCCCACGAGGCCGGCGTCGCGCATCGTGACTTCAAGAGCGGCAACGTGATGCTGGTCGAAAGCGACCGCGGACCGCGGGCGGTGGTCACCGATTTCGGGCTCGCCGGCGCCGAGGAGCTGGCCGGCGCCGCCCTCTCGACCTTCGGCACTGCGCCGTACCGCGCCCCCGAGCAGGCGCGCGGCGGACCGGCCGGCGTCGCGGTCGACCTCTACTCGTTCGGGGTGGTGGCGCGCGAGGTGCTGACCGGCTCGGCGGCGCCCGGCGGTGCGCCGTTGCCCGCGGCGGCGGCGAAGACCATCGCCCGCTGCCTCGACGAACGGCCGGAGGTTAGACCGCGCAGCGCGGGCGGCGCCTACGAGGCGATCGCCTCGGCGGCGGCGCGGGGCAGCCGCGGCAACCGGCTCGCCGCAGCGCTCGTCGGTGCAGTGCTCGTCGGCGGCGCCGTGCTCGTCGGGCGCGCGGCGGTGAGGCCGCCGGAGGACGGCGCCGGC
>CAZNIX010000068.1:0-14351 GCA_964573125.1 uncultured Thermoanaerobaculia bacterium | reverse complement strand
AATGTGTGGAAAGCAGTGGGTGATCGTGCCGGTCGGCGCGGCTCACCAGCGCGACCGTCGCCTCGTACGACTCGCGGGCGGTCTCGCCCCAGGTGACGAGACCGTGGTGCATCCAGACCATCGCCCGCGCGCCGGGATGCGCCGCGAGCGCGGCGGCGACCGCCCGGGCGAGCGGGTGCCCGGGGACGACGTAGGGGAGGACGATCACCTCGTCGCCGAGCGCGGCCCGCACCGCCGCCTCTCCGCCCGGCCGGTTGGTCAGGGCGAGCACGGCGTCGGCGTGGGTGTGATCGACATGGCGGCCCGGGACGAGGGCGTGGACCGGCGCCTCGATCGACGGCGTGGCGGCGGCGGGGTCGAAGAGCAGCGCCCGCATCTCCCGCTCGGCGGCGACGTCGTCGAGGTCGCCCGCCAGCTCGGGCCAGCGCCGCAGCGGCGCGAGGCGCACCGCGACGTGCCCCTCGGGCTCGATCGACGCCAGGTCACCCCCCGAGGCCTTGACGAAGAGCGCCGGCGCCTCGTCGCCGTAGAGGTCGCACACCGTCCCTTTGAGCGAGGTGTTGCCGCCGCCGTGGAGGACGAGATCCGGCTCGGCGCCCAGCAGGCGGCTGGTGTAGGTGCGCAGCGCCAGCGCCTCGCCCCAGCGGGGGCCCCAGCGCTCGGCGGACAGCGCGGCCTCGGCGTCGGACCAGCGGCTGTGCATGGGATCCGCGGCCGGGCCGGCTCCGAGCACCGCGCCCGCCGTAGCTCCGCGGCGGCGGCCGGAGCTACGCCTCCACTTCCACCGCCGCGCCCTTGAGCTCCTGGAGCAGCTCGTAGGCCTGGTCGGGGGTGGCGCCGTCGTGGACGATCTCGCGCACGGCCTGGATCATCGCCGCGGGGTTCTCGGCCTGGAAGATGTTGCGGCCCATGTCCACGCCCGAGGCGCCCTCCCGGACGGCGTTGTAGGCCATGGTGAGCGCCTCGCGCTCGGGGAGCTTCTTGCCGCCGGCGATGACGATCGGCACCGGGCAGGCGGCGGTCACCGTGTCAAAGCCCTCGGCGACGTAGTAGGTCTTGACGTAGGTCGCCCCCAGCTCGGCGCAGATGCGGGTGGCCAGCCGCATGTAGCGGGCGTCACGCACCATCTCCCGGCCGACCGCGGTCACCGCCAGCGTGCCGATGCCGTAGCGGTTGCCGAGGTCGACCAGGCGGGTCATGTTGTGGACGCTCTTGGTCTCGTGCTCGCCGCCGATGAACACCTGCACGGCCATCGCGGCCGCGTTGAGGCGCAACGCCTCCTCGATCGAGAGCGCGATCTCTTCGTCGGACAGCTCCTTGAGGATGCTCGGTCCGCCGCTCGCGCGCAGCACGATGCCGCCGCGGTAGGTCGGGGGGATGACGGTGCGCAGGATGCCGCGGGTGCACATCAGGGTGTCGGCCCACGGGGCGAGGGGGACGATCGAGAGGTCCACGCGCTCGAGGCCGGTGGTCGGCCCCTGGAAGTAACCGTGGTCGAACGCCAGCATCACCGTGCGCCCGCTCGCCGGGTTGAAGATCGACGCCAGGCGGTTCTTGAACCCCCAGTCCAGGTGCTGACACCCCTTGAGGAAGAACCCCTCGCTCGCCTGGGGCACGTCGGCGTGGAACTCCTTCGCGGCGGTCGAATCGGGTTCGGGCATGGCGGCCTCTTCCTGCTCGGCGCTGGTCGGTGCTGAGAGGCTCTCAGGATACCAGACGGAGATCCCGCGCCGCCGGCCGCGAACGGGGCCGCGCCGGCGCGCTTCGGCCGGGTCGCCCCGGGGACGAATGCGATCGCGAGGTCGCCGCTCCGCCGCCGCCGATCCGCGCTAGCCGCTGCGCAGCCGCCCCACCGCGACCGCCGCGAGCAGCGCTGCGAGCAGCAGCAGACCCCATCCGGCGAGGGTCGGGATCTCGAGCACGTTGCCGCCCACCCCGAGCGAGGCGGCGGCCGCTCCGGCCGGGTCGCCCGCGACCGGCTCGCCGCCGACCACCGCCGCGAGCACGCTGGTCAGGTTCGGGTAGCTGCCGCTCTGGGCGTTCGCCGGCACCTCGAGGGTGACCGCGAACGTGCAGCTCGCGCCCGGGCCGAGAATGCCGCCGGTCAGGGTCAGGAACGAGGTGCCGTCGAGGAGCGATCCCGGCCCGCAGACGTCGGCGAGCGGCGTGTCGATCGCGACCAGGCCGGAGAGCACGCCGTCGAGGTCGTCGGTGAAGGAGATGCCGGTGGCGGCGTTGACCGGGTCGGGGTTGGCGATCGTGAAGGAGAGCGCGGTGGTCTCGCCGGGGCCGACGGCCGCGGGATCGAACTGCTTGGCGAAATCGAGGAAGACGATCTCGAGGTCCGCGCTCGCCGGCGGCGCGGTCACCGGGTTGCCGCCGACCAGCGCGGTCAGCGGACCGGTGGCGCTCGGGAAGACGCCGAGCGGCGCGGCCGGCGGCACCGCCAGCATCGCCTGGAACGTGCACGAGCCGCCGGGCGGGAGGTTGCCGCCGGAAAGCGTCACGACCGAGGTGCCGGAGAGCACCGAGCCGGGGCCGCAGACGTCGGCGAGCGGCGTGCCGACCGCGGCCAGCCCGGGCACGGCCGCGCCGAGGTCGTCGCTGAACCCGATCGTGGTCGCGGCGAACACGGCCGACCCCATCGTGATCGTGTACTCGACGAGCACCCCGCCGCCGCGCAGCACCGGGTTGAGGACGAACGCCTTGGCGAGGCCGATCTCGTCCTCGAACACGGTCAGCGTGTCGGCGGCGGTGCCGCTGGCGCCCGACGACGAGGTCAGCGCGCCGGAGACGTTGACGTGGCTCCCCTCGACGTCGCTCCCGACGTCGACCGCCACCGTGCAGCTCCCGCCGGCGGCGACCGAGCCGCCGGTGTAGGCGATGGTGCCGGTGCCGGGCGCCGCGGTCAGGTTGCCGCCGGTGCAGGTGACCGCCGGGTTGGCCGGGTTGGCCACCACCACGCCGGCCGGCAGGTCGTCGGTGAAATCGAGGTCGGCCGCGGCGAGCGCGCTCGCCCCGTTGTCGACGGTGAAGGTCAGCCGGCTGACCCCGCCGGTGGCGATCGTCGCCGGCGCGAAGCTCTTGGCGAACCCCGGCGGCGGCTCGACGTCGAGCGTGGCGCTGGCCGGCGGGCTGACCACCAGACCCGAGAGCAGCAGGTCGCTGGTGACGTTGAGGTAGCTGCCCGGCGCGGCCGCCGCCGGCACCAGGAGCGTGACGTCGAACGTGCAGCTCCCGCCCGGCCCGAGGTTGCCGCCGCCGAAGGCCAGCGTCGAGGTGCCGGTGAGCGTCGAGCCGGGACCGCAGACGCCGCCGGCCGGCAGGCCGACCGCGACCAGCCCGGGGAGCACGGCGTCGAGGTCGTCGAGGAACGCGAGGCCGGCGGCGCCGGCGGCGGCGTCGAGGTTCTCGATCGTGAACGTGAGCGTCGCCGTGCCGCCCGCCGCCGCCGGTCCGGCGAACGCCTTGGCGAACGTGACGTTGACCACCCGCAGGTCGTCGCTCGCCGGCGCGCCGGTGACCGCCAGGCCGGTGATTGTGCCCGACGGCGGTCCGGTGGTGTTGGTGAAGAACCCGCCCGGCGCGCCGGGCGGCACCTGGAGCGTGACCTGGAACGTGCACGCGGCGCCGGCGCCGAGGTCGCCGCCGGCGAGGGTGATCACGCCGGCGCCGGCGATCGACGAGCCGGCGCCGCAGGGCGTCGCGGGCAGCGGCGGCACGGCGGCCAGGCCGGGCAGCGCGGCGCCGAGGTCGTCGCTGAACGTGATCGCCGTCGCGGCGCGCACGGCGTCGAGGTTGGTGAGCGTGAACTCGAGGGTGACCGGGTCGCCCGGGAGCACCGGGTCGTCGGTGAAGGTCTTGGTCAGCGCGAGCAGCTCCGAGGAGACGACCAGCGTGTCGCTCGCCGGGTCGAGCACCACCGGGTTGCCGTCGACGTCGGCGGCCAGCGACGAGGTCGTGTTGAGGTAGGTGTCGGAGGCGGTGCCGGCGGGCACCAGGACGGTGACGCTGAAGGTGCACGACGTCCCCGCGAGCAGGCTGCCGCCGGTGAAGGTGAGCACGTTGGTGCCGGTGATCTGCGAGCCGGCGCCGCACGGCGTCGCCGGCAGCGGCGGCACCGCGGCGAGGCCGGCGAGCACGGCGCCGAGGTTGTCGGTGAACGCGATGTTGGTGGCGTCCGCCGTCGGGCTGGAGTTGGTCAGCGTGAACTCGATCGTCACCGTGCCGCCGGGAATCGCCGGGTCGTCGGTGAACGACTTGGCGAGGGTCAGGCCGGCGATCCGCAGCACGTCCGCGGCCAGCCCCTCGGTCACCGTCACTCCGCCCACCGTGGCGGTGAGGTCCGAGGTGAGGTTCGGGTAGCTGCCGGGCACGGCGGCGGCCGGCACCTGCAGCGTGACCGCGAAGGTGCACGACGCCCCTGCGAGCAGGCTGCCGCCGGAGAGCACGAGCGTGGTCGTGCCCGCGAGCACGGAGCCGCTGCCGCACGGGTCGGCCGGCAACGGCGGCACCGCGGCCAGCCCCGCGAGGGTGGCGTTCAGGTCGTCGCTGAAGCCGATCGCGGTCGCGTCCTCGGCCCCCTCGCCGTCGTTGGAGATCGTGAACTCGAGCGTCACGGTGTCGCCGGGGAGCGCCGGGTCGTCGGTGAACGACTTCGTCAGGTGCGGGCCCGCGACCACGTTCAGGGTGGCGGTGGCGGTGCCGCCGAACCGGGTGGTGCCCTCGATCGTCGCGGTGACCTCGTCGGTGACGTTGACGTAGGGGCCGGGCGCGACCCCGACCGGGAGCTGGAGGTCGACCGTGAACGTGCACGAGCCGGAGGCCGGGAGGCTTCCGCCGGTCGTGGTCAGGACCAGATCGCCGCCGATCACCACCGCGCCGATCGTCGAGCCTCCGCCGCAGAAGCCGCCGGCGGGGAGCAGGGCCACCGCGACCCCGGACATGAACGCCGTGAGGTTGTCCATGAACGCGACGTCGGTTGCGGGCGAGACGGTCGAGGTGTTGGCGATCGTGAACTCGACGGTGGCGACGTCGCCGGCGCCCACCGGGTCGGTGAGGAAGGTCTTGGTCAGCAGCGGCGCGACGTCGACGAACAGGGTCTCCGCGGCCGGCGCGCCGGTGAACGGCGCGCCGTCGATCGTCGCGGTGATCGGGCTGGTGGTGTTGGGGTAGCCCCCGGGGACGGCGGCGGCGGGCACCTGCAGGGTGACGTCGAACGTGCACGAGCCCTCGGGCGGCAGGTTGCCGCCGGTCAGCGCGACCGTGCCCGTGCCGCCGACCACCGAGCCCGGTCCGCAGACGCCGGGCAGGGGCAGCGTCGCCACCGTCAGCCCCGAGAGCGTGGCGTCGAGGTCGTCGGTGAACGCGACGTCGGTCGCCCCGAAATCGCGGTCGAAATTGAAGATCGTGAAGCGCAGGGTGACCGTGCCGCCGGGCACCGCCGGGTCGTCGGGGAACGACTTGACGAGGGTGACCGTGCCCGCGGTGGCGGTGAGCGCGGCGGTCGCCTTGCCGCTCGACTGCGTCGGGCCGCCGGCCGTCGAGGTCAGCTCGCCCGAGGTGTTGACGCGCACGCCTCTCGCCCCGCTGATGACGTCGACGGCGAGCGTGCAGCTCGAGTTCGCGGCCACCGAGGCGTCGCCGGGAACCGCCGGGCCGTAGGCGACGACGCCGGTGCCCGGGGTGGCCGTGATCACGCCGCCGGTGCAATCGGTCGTTGCGTTGGCCGGGCCCGCGACCACCACGCCCGCCGGTAGGTTGTCGATGAACGTCAGGTGGAACGCCGCCGCGGGGTTGGCGGTGTTGTCGATGGTGAAGGTCAGCGTACTGCGCCCGCCGAGCCCGACGCTCGCCGGCGCGAAGCCCTTGCTGAACCCCGGGCGGTCGGTGGCGACGACCAGGTCGGCGGTCGCGGCGCCGCTGTTGCCGGCGCTCGAGGTGAGGTCGCCCGAGACGTTGGTGTGGGTGCCGGCGGCGGCGCTCGTGACGTTGACCTGGATCGTGCAGCTCGCGCCGGCGGCGAGCTGGCCGTCGCTGAACGTGATCGTCCCCCCGCCGCCGGGAGCGGTCAGGGTGCCGCCGCAGGTCGACGCCGCGCCCGCGGGCGTCGCGATCGTCACGCCGGCCGGGAGGTTGTCGGTGAACGCCAGATCCGACACCGGGTTGACCTGGTCCGGGTTGGCGATCGTGAACGCGAGCGTGCTGACGCTGCCGGGGCCGATCGTCGCGGGCTGGAACGCCTTCTGGAAGGTCGGAGTCGGCGGTTGGGCGCTCGCCGCGGCGGCGGCGAGCAGGGTGGAGAGGGCGAAGGTCAGGATCGGCGTCGCCGATCGACGGGAAAGAGCTGGAGCGAACATGGACACCCTCCGCAGCACGTAAGTCCCATGGGCACGAAGCCGTCGGGCGAGCGCCCGATCCACCTGCGATCCGAGGGTAACAGATCGCGCGCGGGGCGCGGTCAGGCCGGGCCGACGATCCCCGCGACCGTGGTCAGCCGCGCCTGGAACAGGAAGCTCGCCTGGCGCAGCGCGGCCTCGAAATCGAACGGGGTGAGCGCGGAGAGCGCGTCGATCGGGTGGATCACCTTGTACCAGCGCAGCCCGGCGCTGGCGGCGGTGTAGTGGACGCAGATGTTTGCGACCGTGCCGACCACGATCAGGGTGTCGATGCCGCGCCGGCGCAGCTCGTGGTCGAGCCCGGTGCCGTAGAAGCCGTCGTAGCGCACCTTCTCGAACACCGGCTCGCCCTGCGCGGGCGCCAGCTCGGACACGATCTCCCAGCCCGGCGTGCCGTGCTCGGCGTGGCGGGGCCAGATCTTCCACTCGGGGTCTCCCTCGCGGTGGGTGTCCTGCGTGTAGACGACCGCCGCGCCGCCCGCGCGCGCCCAGTCGAGCAGCCGGCGGATGCGCGGCACTGTGTCGGCGGCGCCGGGCACCGGCAGCGCGCCGTCCGCGCGCACGAAGTCGTTCTGCATGTCGACCACGACCACCGCGGTCGTGCGGGGGTCGACGGTGACCGTCTCCTCGACGGCGTACTCGGGGACTTCGACGGTTCTGGTCATGGATCCTGACCGGCGGCGCGCCGGCGGCTGCGGCCGACTCTACCAGCCGCTTCGGCCGTCGCCCAGGCGGCGGCTCGAGAGGAGCGCGTCGACGAGCCTCTTCCCGCTCACCGGAGCCTCGCCCTCGATGGCGAGTCGCCGCGCCGCGTCGCGAAGCGCGGCCAGGTCGTCGAGGTCGAAGTCCAGCGCCGACGTGCTGACTCCCCTCGGCCGATCCAGGCTCAGCGTCGTCCTCTCGCGCGGGCGCCGGGTGTCCTCGATCTCGATCCGCGCCGGGCGAGGTCCCGCGCCGGTGTCCTGGTAGCCGGTGAAGCGGGCGGTCTTGAGCAGCTCGCCCGCCTCGCCGTAGTACTCGATCCGAATCGGGAGATCGCCGCGCTGCGCGACCCAGTAGCGCACGCGCGCGAAGGGAGCGGGCGCGTCCTTCGGCTCGAGCTCGAGTCGCCAGCACGGCGCGCCGCCGATCATCTCTTCACCGTCGTGGCGCGGCTCGTACCGGACCCGCAGATTGACCCGCAGAAAGCCGGCGTGCGACAGGTCGCCCGCGACCACGTGCCGGAGGGCCAGCTCGACCGGCCGCTCGGCGTGCGGCAGCAGCAGCCAGTAGGAGTCGTTCGCGATCAGGAGTGCGCCGGGGGCAGTCCGATCCTCCTGGGCCATCAGGAGGAGCGTTCGATCGCTGCGATGGGTGAGCATGGTGAAGTGCGACCTGCGCAGCTCCCGCCCCGACTCCCGTGACACGACCGACAGTTCGATGTCGAGCGCCGTGCCGAGGTAGGGGTTCCGAACCAGATCGGCTCGGCGGAGGATGACTGCCGCATCGGGCCGCTCGGAGGCGGCCGCCGACGCCGCGGTCAGGGCACAGCTCAAGCCGGCCGCCAGCGCGCCACGGAAGCCACGTCGCCAGACCGCAAGCGGAGCCGGCAGGTCGCGGTTCATCGACCGCCGCGGGCGCAGGGTCATCGGGCGAGCAATCGGGGGACGAACAGGGAAGTGGTCAGGTAGGCGGTCGACATCGCTGCGGAGAGCAGGATCCCGAGGTCGTGATTCGGTCCGAAGGCCGAAGCCGCCAGCACCAGGAATCCGAGCGACAGCACCGTCGTGCTCCACCTCCGGCCCGCCGCGGTGCTCTCGACGGCGGCGCTCACGGCGTCTCCGGCCTCGAGTCCGCGGGAGCGTCCGTGCTCGTAGGCATACGTGACGTGCAGGGCGAGATCCACCCCGACGCCGATCGCCAGCGCCGTGAACATGCTCGTCGCGACCCCCAACGGCAGGCCCGCGTAGCCCATGCCGGACAGGATCAGCCACGCGGCCGCGACCGGGGGGACGAGCTGGATCAGCGTCAGCCGGAGGTTGCGATTCACCACCAGCAGGAGCAGACCGATACCGACCAGCGTCCAGGCGGTCGATCGGAGCTGACCATGGACGATCGCGCGGACGGTGGCCATCGCCAGCGGGAGGTCGCCGCTCGCGTGATAGGAGACCCGCGATCCCGCCACCAATGGCGACAGCTCTCGGTCGAGGTGCTCGGCGAGAGCGCGGGCCCGCTGGTAGTCGGGGTTGTTGACGATGATCAGAACCCGTGCCGCATGGCCGTCCGCCGCCACCAGGCGGTCGAGGCCGGTCTGCGGCGCGTACGCCGCCGCGACCTCGACGACCGCCTCGAGGGCATCGGCCGGGAGCGCGGAGGCACGGGCGGCCAGTCCCAGAAGCTCGGCGACGGTATCGAGCGGCTCGAGATAGGTCACCACGCCGCCGGCGGGCGAGGAGGCGGCCGCGACCCGGGCCGCCGCGCTGACCAGTGCCGCCCCCTCGGGCCGGTGAAACAAGCCGGGCGGGCCGCTGAGCACCAGGTCGAAGCGGTACGTACCCCAGAACTTCGCGTTGAACTCCCGCTCGGCTCGGACCAGCGGCGAATCGGCGTCGAAGTTGTCGATCCACGAGTCCTGGACCGACAAGCGCAGCAGACCCGGGAGCGCCGCAGCCAGGAGGAGCAGGCCGGCGACGAGGGCGGCGGTGCGGCGGCGCGCGGCGACCCTCTCCTGGACGGCGCGCGGCGGCCGGGCCCCGAGGCGGGGGCCGGGCGCGACGAACCAGGAGCGCGGGAGCAGCACGACGAGAGCCGGCGTCAGCGTGAAGGTCATGAGCAGGGCCAGCAGGATGCCGAACGCGGCGAGGGCCCCGAAATGGCGCATCGGAACGATCTCGGCGCCGAGGAAGGAGAGGAATCCGATCGCGGTGGTGATCGACGTGTAGACCACCGGCCGTCTCAGCTCGTGGAGCGTGGCGAGGAGCGCGCCCCCCGCGTCCGGCGGGGTCGCGGGCTGCTGACCCCGGTCGCCGCCCCGCAGTTTCGCCTGGAGGCGAGCGAGCACGTGCACCTCGTCGGTGACGCACAGCGCCAGCAAGAGGACCGGAAGGATGGTCGTCACGAGCGTGATCGGGACCGCGGCGAGCGCCATCAGCCCGCCAGTCCACACGAGGACCACCAGCGTCTTGCTCATCGCGACCAGGAAGCCGCCCGCCGTCCGCAGGCAGGCGAGGAGGAGGATCGCCACGACCAGGATCATGACCGGGACCAAGCGGGCGAGATCGTCGAGGATGCGCTCCCCCAGGAGCGCCTCCGCGATCACCGGACCGGTGAGCCGGAGGTCGAAACTCGTATCGGCGTGCGCGTCCGCCCAGCGGCCGATCTCCTCGACCGTCTCCCGGCGGTCCCCTCCCGGCGCCAGCGGCGCGTAGATCGCTGCGGCGCTGCCGTCGGCGGCGAGGTACAGCCCGTCCGTCGACGGCAGCTCGCGGAGGCGGTCGAGAACGGAGGCGAGCTCGGCCGCGTCGTCGGGCACCTGGTCCAGAAAGGTGCCGAGCGAGGCGACGCCGCTCGAGGCGACGTCGATCACGCTCGCCGCCGAACGGACTCCCTCCGCCTGGATGCCGGGGAGCGAGGCGACCGCCTCGTGCGCGTGCGCGATCGTGCGGAGGCCGGCGGCCGAGGCCACCGCCGGTCCTCCCGGGCGCGAGGAGAGGAGGAGGATGAGCTGCTCGGGATCGTCGAAGGCCAGACGATCCCGAGCCGTCCGCTCCACCGTCCGGTCGCCGCGGGGGTGCAGGATAGCCCCGTCGGTCCGCACCTCGAGCCGCGGCAGCCGCGCGGCGAATGCGACCGTGACGATCGCGACGACCGCCAGGCAGGCGACCGGACGGCCGGCGGAGATCCGGGCCAGCACCAGCACGCTAGCCGCTACCGCGGAAAGGTGGCGGACATCGGCTCGTCAGGCCGCGCAGCTTTCGGGGCACGCACCTCCCTCGTTGATGGCATCGACGATCGCCAGCGCTGCGGCGATGAGCGCGTCGGCATCCGCCGGATTGATCGCCTTGCCGCGCTGCGCCAGCACCTCATTCACGAACGCCTCGAGCTGGTTGACGGCGGGCGTCGCGTTGCCCCTGCAGACGCTGTTGACGGCGTTTCTGAGCTTCGAGGCGAGGCTGTTGTGGATGCCTCGCGGCAGATCGAGGCCCGCGAGCACGATACTCAGATCCTCGATCGCGTCGCGGGGCCCGCGCACATGGATCGGCTGGTCGCAGGGAGTTTGGTTGGCGCACTCGTCGGTGGCCGTCCAGGTCCGCGTGATCTCTTCGGAGAGACAGATGCCGGGGACCGACACGTCGCTCCAGTCGATGCCCACGTCCCCGCAGGTATCGGCGCCGGTCGCGGAACCCAGGGCCGCGGGGCTCCGATCGGCGGTCCAGAGGATCGTCCTGGGGTCCGGACACGCGACGTCCGGCGGCGTCGTGTCGACGACGCGGATCTGCTGGAGGTCCGGCATGGACGCATCGTTGCCGCAGTCGTCCGTGGCCGACCAGATTCGATCGAGATCGAAGGTCTGGCCGCACCGCGGGGTGACGAAGTCGGCGAAGGTGATGCTCCCGGCCGGCAGAGTGGGCGGGAAGCAGTTGTCCGTCCCGGTGGCGAACCCGGCGACGCCCGGGCTGACGTCCGCCTGGGGGCACTCGAAGGTCCGATCGGCCGGAGCTTCGACGGAAGGACCGAACAGGTCCTCGTCGCAGTCGTCGATCGTGCCGTTGCAGTCGTCGTCCCGCCCGTTCAGGCAACTGGTCGGCGCGATCGGGTCGGTCGTACACGACGTACGGCACGTGCCGTGAGCGGTGGGAGCTCCTCCCGGATCCGGGTGCCCACCGTGCTCGACGCAGATGGTCGTCGACGTCTGCGGGTCGACGCCGGCCCAGAAATCCCTGCTCGCGTCCACCGGGGTGCCGCGATCTGGAGCCGCGAGAGAGTAGTTGACGCCCCGAATCGTGATCGACTCCGGCACGGCGTTACGACCCCAGGCGGAACCGACCGAAGCCAGAGGCAGCCCAGCATCGAAGTCGCTGCAAGGGGGCAGGCCGGCGTTCTCGCCGCAGACGATCGGACCGTCGGGGGCGCCGATCCGCAGGTCGGCGTAGATCATCAGTTGCGAGTTGAACGTGCCGCCGCCCAGGGAATTGAACGTGATCGCCATCTCGCCGAAGCTGTGAGGGCCGGGGACCACGTTCTCCTCGGGCGGCGTGAGGTCGTAGTTCAGCCTGACTTCGCCCCCCGGGTCGCGGTCCTTCTGCAGCGTGACGTAGACGAAGCCGTCCAACGTTCCGTCGCCGTCGACGTCGAACTCGATCGTGCTGACCAGACGGAGCAAGACCAGTTCGATGGCGATCGGATCCGCGGTGCCGGGGACGGCCGGGACCGAGGCGTCCTCCAGCCGGTGCACGATGGTGTCGGTGTCGCCGATGGCCCGTCGGCCGTCGGCCGAGGCAGGCGGAGGTGCGAAATCGAAGGTGGGTCGTACGCCGGCATCTCCCACGAACGGAATGCCCAGGAGGTCGGTCGTCGACGGATCCGTCGTGAAGAGATCGTACCCCGCACTGACCTCTCCCGGCTGTGCCCGGCTCACGATGCTCGCGGCCATCGACAGCGCCGCGACCGCGACCATTGCCCTCTTCCGAACAGTGGTGCTCATCCATTCCTCCTTCTCTGCCGTCTTCGATCGGGCCCTCGGATGGGGCGTCTGCGTCTAATCAATGGATGCTTTGACGAAGAACTGGCTGTGACTCTGCCACGCGCTGGCCTCTATGGTCAAATTTGCATATATAAGTAATATAAGGCCACAACAAGAGAAGTTAGGGGCCCGGGGGCGCGCGGAGGACCTCTCACGTCGATCCGTCCGCCGGTAGCGTGCAGCGAGCCCAGCGGTCCATCGCCCCCTTGACAGGCGACCGCCGCGTCCTGTACATTACCGACAGGTTATTGAACGGCACGGTTATGGACATGTCCCCCGCGCAGCTCGACGCCACCTTCGCGGCGCTCGCCAACCCGACGCGCCGCGCGATCCTCGCCCGGCTGGTGGAGGGCGAGGCCTCGGTGACCGAGCTGGCCGAGCCGTTCGCGATGAGCCAGCCCGCGATCTCCAAGCACCTCAAAGTGCTCGAGCGCGCCGGGCTGATCGCCCGCGGCCGCGACGCCCAGCGCCGGCCGCGCCGGCTCGAGGCCCGGCCGCTCGCGGAGGCGAGCGAGTGGCTGGAGCGCTACCGCCGGTTCTGGGAGGCGAACTACCAGCGCCTCGACGCCCTGCTCGCGGAGCTGAAGGCCGGGGCGAGCAAGCCCGGACCGGCCGAGGACGGAACCTGAACTGCGCCGGCGAGGATCGCACCGCCGGAGACGACCGACGACGAAACGTGCCCGCCCCACCCATCGAGGAGAGACCACCGATGCCCACGACGCAACCCGCAACCCTGCAGATCACCGCCCCGACCGAGTGCGAGATCGTGATGACCCGCGTCTTCGACGCGCCGCGCGAGCTGGTCTTCGAGGTGCACACCCGGCCCGAGCTGGTCCGGCGCTGGCTGCTCGGGCCGCCCGGCTGGGAGATGCCGGTGTGCGAGATCGACCTCCGGGTCGGCGGCGCCTACCGCCACGTCTGGCGGCGCGAGCGGGCCGCCGCCGAGCCCGGCTGCGACGGGATGGTCGAGATGGGGATGGGCGGCGTCTACCGCGAGATCGTGGCGCCGGAGCGGCTGGTCGCGACCGAGAAGTTCGACCAGTCCTGGTACCCGGGCGAGGCGGTCGGCACCCTCGTCCTCGTCGAGCGCGACGGCAAGACCACGCTCACGCAGACGATGCTCTACGAGTCGCGCGCGGCGCGCGACGCCGTGCTCCAGACCCCGATGGAGGAGGGCGTGGCGGCGAGCTACGATCGGCTCGAGGAGCTGCTTGCGGCGCGGGGCGCCGGCTAGGGTCCCCGCTCGAAGACGCCGCCGCCGACGGAGGCCGTCGATGCCGACCAGGACCAGAGCGACGAAGGCCCGGCCCACCGAGGGCCGGGCCGGCCCCAAGGCCCGGACCGCCGAGGCCGGCGCCGCCGGAGCCGGCGCCGGCCGGGCACCGGCGCCGGTCGTCGTCCCTGCCAGCGTTTGCTAGTAGACTCACAGAGTGGAGCGCTCCGGCCCGCCGATCGCGGAGTCGCAGTTCGTCCTCGAAGCGCAGCGCATGCCGGCGACGGTGTTCGATGCCTCGGGGAGCGAGCGGGAGGGGGTCTTCTTCCTCCGCTCCGGCGGCGCGCCGGCGCACGTCGAGAGCCTGTTCGACCTCCTCAACGACGCGGGCAAGCCGTTCCTGCCGTTCGAGTCCGGCGACGGGATCGAGCTGGTGGCGGTCGAGAACTTGGCCGCGGTCGGCTTCCGGCTGCCCGCGGCGGAGGCGAGCTTCCTCGACGAGATCGGCGCCGGCCGCACCGCGCTCGAGATCGAGCTGCTGACCGGCCGCAGGCTGGCGGGGGTGCTCGTCCACGAGGCGCCGGCCACCGCCCGCCGGCCCTCCGACGTCCTCAACTTCCTCCGCACCCCGTTCCTGATGCTGCTCGCCGAGGACCGCGCCTACGCGGTGCGGCGCGGGGCGATCCTCCGCGCCTGGCCGCGGGAGTAGGCGATGGCGAGGCTCGACGCCCTGCTCGGCAGGCTGGCGCCCGGCTCGGGGGCAAGCCTGCTCCTCGTGCCGGGCCAGGCGCCGGCGCTCCGGACCGCCGAGGGCTCGAGGCCGGCGGGACGCGACGCCCTCGCCGCGGCGCAGATCGAGGCCCTGCTCGACGAGATCGCGCCCGAGGGCTCCGCCCCGCCGGCGGCCGCGGGCAGCCGCTGGCGCTTCGACTACGCCCACGGCGGCGCGAGCTACGGCATCTCGGCGGTCGCCACGCCGGAGGGGTGGGTGGTCACGGTCGGCGCGCCGGGTGGGGTC
>CAZNIX010000067.1:0-14387 GCA_964573125.1 uncultured Thermoanaerobaculia bacterium | reverse complement strand
TGGTTCCCGTCGACGACGGTGCGCCGCGGGATGTCCTCCGTCGCGGCGAGCAGCAATTCCTTGGGCGCTGCGCCGTCGCTCGGCCCGGCCTCTTCGCGCTGGTTGATGATCGCGGTGGCGAAGCGGCGCGGCCGGAAGCCCGATCTCACGGTCTACGTGCCGGGCAGTACGCTTCCTACCCGGCGTGGGCTGATCCGGGTTCCCCCGGACATCGCCGTCGAGGTCGTCTCGCCGACGCCGCGCGACGCTCGGCGCGATCGGGTGGAGAAAGTGGATGACTACGCCCGGTTCGGCGTGCGCTGGTACTGGATCGTCGATCCTGAGCTGCGTAGCCTCGAGATCCTGGAGCTGGGTGCGGACGGACGATACGTCCACGCCCTCGGCGCCAGCGTGGGCGTCGTCGACCCAGTGCCGGGCTGCGAGGGCTTGGCGCTCGACCTCGACGAGCTGTGGGCGGCGGTCGATCGACTCCCCGGCGAAATGCCCAAGCCCACCCCCTGACCGCCGCGCGTCGATCTCGGCGACCCGCCCCTGACCGTGCTCGGTGGGGAACCCTGCGGCACCTCGGTGACGATGAGCGGCAGGACCGCGAGGTCCTCCTCGTCTCGAAGGGCGGTGTCGCGAGCCCATTGAAGTAGGCGGTCCAGGTGCTGGAGTCGACGATCACCATCGCTGCGGCGATCGCCCCGACCGCCACACTCGACCGTCCGCCCAGCGCCCCGCCTCTGCTATCCTTTCCCTACCCGCCGGCGCCCGCCGCGCCGGCTTCGCGCTGCCCGGAGGCCACGTGATGGCCGTATCCGAACCGAAGGTCCTCGACACCGCCGCCGAGCCCGCCGCCGCCCCCCGCCCGCGGCCCGAGCCGGCGCGGAAGCGCGAGCGCTACCGGATCCAGCACCCGGTGCGGATCGTCACCGCGGCGTCGCTGTTCGACGGGCACGACGCGGCGATCAACATCATGCGGCGGATCCTCCAGGCCTCGGGCGCCGAGGTGATCCACCTCGGGCACAACCGGTCGGTCGCCGAGATCGTCGACTGCGCGATCCAGGAGGACGCGCAGGCGATCGCGGTGTCGTCGTATCAGGGCGGACACATGGAGTACCTGAAGTACATGGTCGACCTGCTCGCCGAGCGCGGCGCCGGGCACGTCAAGGTGTTCGCCGGCGGCGGCGGGACGATCCTGCCCGCGGAGATCCGTGAGCTGCACGGGTACGGGATCGCGCGCGTCTACCACCCCGACGACGGGCGGGCGATGGGGCTCCAGGGGATGATCGACGACCTGCTCGAGAAGGCCGACTTCCCGCTCGCCGAGCCGGGAGTCGACTTCGAGCCCTGGCTCGGGCGGCTCGGCGAGCGCGACCCGGCGGCGATCGCGCGGCTGATCACGATCGCCGAAAACCTCCGCGCGGAGGGCAAGGCGCTGCGCGAGGCGCTGGCGCCGCGGCTCGCAGGCGCGGTGGCGCCGGTGCTCGGGATCACCGGCACCGGCGGCGCCGGCAAGTCGTCGCTGGTCGACGAGATCGCGCGGCGCTTCTTGATCGATTTCGCCGGGAAGACTCTCGCGGTGGTCTCGATCGATCCCTCGAAGCGGAGGAGCGGCGGCGCGCTCCTCGGCGACCGCATCCGCATGAACGCGATCGACGACCCGCGGGTCTACGTGCGCTCGCTCGCCACCCGGCAGTCGAACCTGGCGCTGTCGCGGCACGTCGGCGACGCGATCGCGATCTGCCGCGCCGCCGGGTTCGACCTCGTGATCGTCGAGACCTCGGGCATCGGCCAGGCGGACACCGAGATCACCGAGCACGCGGACCTCTCGCTCTACGTCATGACCGCGGAGTACGGCGCGGCGACGCAGCTCGAGAAGATCGACATGCTCGATTTCGCGGACCTGATCGCGATCAACAAGTTCGACAAGCGCGGCTCGCTCGACGCGCTGCGCGACGTCCGCCGCCAGGTCAAGCGCAACCGCGGGCTGTTCGAGGCCGCCGACGACGCGCTCCCGGTCCACGGCACGATCGCGAGCCAGTTCAACGACCCGGGCACGCACCGGCTCTACCGGGCGCTGATGGACGCGCTGGTCGCCAAGACCGGCGCGCCGCTGCAATCGAGCTTCGAGGTCACCGCGCGGATGAGCGAGAAGGTCCACGTCATCCCGCCCGAGCGCGTCCGCTACCTCGCGGAGATCGTCGAGGAGAGCCGGCGCTACGGCGCCTGGGTGCGCGAGCAGGCCGGGATCGCCCGGCGCATGTATCAGCTCCGCGGCACGATCGAAGCGCTGCGCGAGGGCGCCGGCGGGCGGCGGCTCGAGGTCTCGGAACCCGCCGAGCCCGCTGCCGATGAGGCCGAACGCGTGGTCGAGGTCGTCGCGCGCGAGGAGGAGGAGCCGGAGTGGCTCGCCGACCTCGAGGCGCGCTACCGGGAGCTGGAAGCCCGGCTCGACCCGCGCTGCAAGCAGATGCTCGAGGAGTGGCCGCGGACGGTCGAGCGCTACCGCGCCGACAGCTACCGGTTCACCGTCCGCGGCAAGACCGTCGAGCACGACCTCTTCAGCACGTCGCTTTCAGGAACCCGCGTGCCGAAGGTGGCGCTCCCGCGCTACCGCGACTGGGGGGACCTGCTGACCTGGATGCTGACCGAGAACGCCCCCGGCTTCTTCCCGTTCGCCGCCGGCGTCTTCCCGCTCAAGCGCCGGGGGGAGGACCCGGCGCGGCAGTTCGCCGGCGAGGGCGGGCCGGAGCGCACCAACCGGCGCTTCCACTACCTCTCCCGCGGCATCCCGGCGAAGCGCCTGTCGACCGCGTTCGACTCGGTGACGCTCTACGGCGAGGAGCCGGCGCGCCGGCCCGACGTCTACGGCAAGGTCGGCAACTCCGGCGTTTCGATCGCCACCGTCGACGACGCCAAGAAGCTCTACAGCGGCTTCGACCTCGCCGACCCGAAGACCTCGGTATCGATGACCATCAACGGCCCGGCGCCGATGATCCTCGCCTACTTCCTGAACGCGGCGATCGATCAGGGGTGCGAAAAGTACCTGCGCGCCGAGGGCAAGCTCGCGGAGGCGGAGGAGGCGATCGATCGGATCTACCGCGAGCGCGGGCTGCCGCGGCCGCCCTACGGCGTCGGCGAAGGGGGCGGCGAGCTGCCGGCGGGCAACGACGGGCTCGGGCTGGCGCTGCTCGGCGTCTCCGGCGACGAGATCCTGCCGCGGGAGACCTACGGGCGGATCCGCGAGGAGGTGCTCCACGCCGTGCGCGGCACGGTCCAGGCCGACATCCTCAAGGAGGACCAGGCCCAGAACACCTGCATCTTCTCGACCGAGTTCGCCTTGCACCTCATGGGCGACATCCAGCAATACTTCATCGATCACCGGGTGCGGAACTTCTATTCGGTCTCGATCTCCGGCTACCACATCGCCGAGGCCGGCGCCAATCCGATCAGCCAGCTCGCGTTCACGCTCTCGAACGGCTTCACCTACGTCGAGTACTACCTCTCGCGCGGGATGGCGATCGACGACTTCGCGCCGAACCTGTCGTTTTTCTTTTCCAACGGCATGGACCCCGAGTACTCGGTGATCGGGCGGGTGGCGCGGCGGATCTGGGCCAAGGCGATGAAGTACAAGTACGGCGGCAACGAGCGGTCGCAGAAGCTCAAGTATCACGTCCAGACCTCGGGCCGGTCGCTCCACGCGCAGGAGATCGCGTTCAACGACATCAGGACGACGCTCCAGGCGCTCTACGCCCTCTACGACAACTGCAATTCGCTCCACACCAACGCCTACGACGAGGCGATCACCACCCCGACCGAGGAGAGCGTGCGCCGGGCGATGGCGATCCAGCTCATCATCAACCAGGAGCTGGGGCTGGCGAGGAACGAAAACCCGTTGCAGGGCTCGTTCATCGTCGAGGAGCTGACCGATCTCGTCGAGGAGGCGGTGCTCGCCGAGTTCAAGCGCATCTCCGAGCGCGGCGGCGTACTCGGCGCGATGGAGCGCATGTACCAGCGCACCCGCATCCAGGAGGAGTCGCTCCACTACGAGGCGCAGAAGCACTCGGGCGAGCTGCCGATCGTCGGCGTCAATACCTTCCTCGACGACTCGGGGTCCCCGACCGTGCTGCCGCGCGAGGTGATCCGCGCGACGACCGAGGAGAAGGAGTTCGCGCTCGAATCGCTCGCGGCGTTCCACGAGCGCAACCGCGGGCGCGCCGAGGACGCACTCCGGGAGCTCCAGGGGGTGGCGGTCGAGCACGGCAACACCTTCGAATCGCTGATGGAGGCGGCCAAGGTCTGCTCGCTCGGGCAGCTCTCGCGCGCGCTCTACCAGGTCGGCGGGCAGTACCGCCGCAACATGTGACGGCGGCTCGGCGGGAGTCGCGTTGAGCGGACGCGGCCGGCTGCGCGCCGCCGGGGCATTCCGATGACCGAGCGCGACGAGGCGCGGAACGACGGGGTGGACGGCAGCGGCTTCATCCCGATCCGCTACGAGGAGTGGCGGGCGCGGGTCGAGGAGGAGCTGCGCGGCGCGCCGTTCGAGCGACTGGTCTCGACCCTGCCCGGGGGGATCGAAATCCAGCCGCTCTACCACCGGCGGCCGTGGGGGGAAGGCGACGATCCGCGCGGCCTGCCGGGTGCCGCCCCCTTCGTCCGCGGCGCACGGCCGGCCGGTGAGGCCGGCGCCTGGCTGCGCTCCGCGCGCATCGACGCCCCGGACCCGGAAGCCGCGAAGGCGGCGGTAGCCGCGGAGCTGCGCGGCGGCTGCGACGCCTTGTGGCTCGAGCTCGACGTCTTCGCGCGGCCGGACGCCGGGATCGGCACGGCGGAGTCCATCGGGCGGCCGGGCGACGACCCAGGGGCGCTGGCCGCCGGGGGAGGCTCGAGCTCGGGTGCGGCCGGCCGTGGCGACTCCGGGGCCGGCGCGGACGGCGAGCGCGCGGAGAGCGGGATCCGGATCCGCTCGCCGCAGGCCCTGGCTGCGTTGCTGCGGGAGGTCGACCTCGAGCGGATCGCGCTCTTCCTCGCCGCCGGCCTCGGCTCCCACGACGCCGCGGTTCTCGTCTTCGACCTCCTTCGCAGCCGCGGCGCCGACCGGGGACGGGTGCGTCTCTTCCTCGGCATCGACCCGATCGGAGAGCTGGCCGCCGACGGCGCGTTGACCGAGCCGCTCGAAGATTGCGAGTCGTGGATGGCCGTGATCGCCGCCCGCTGCGCCGCCACGCTGGCGCGCTCTCGGGCGGTCGCGGTCTCGGCGTTACCCTGGCACGAGGCTGGCGCCACGATCCCCCAGGAGCTGGGTTGGGCGCTCGCCACGCTGGTGCGCTATCTCCGGCGGATGGAGGCGGCGGGTCTCCAGCTTGACACCGCGGCGCGACAGATCGAACTGCGGCTCGCGGTCGATCGCGATCTCTTCCTCGGCATCGCCAAGCTGCGCGCCATGCGCCGGCTGTGGACGAAGCTGCTCGGCGCCTGCGGGCTCGACGAGCCGCCGCCGCCGTTCGTCCACGCGGTCAGCTCGGAGCTCGCGCTCACCCGCCGCGACCCGTTCACCAACATGCTGCGCGTGACCACCGAGGCCTTCGCCGCGGTCGCGGGCGGCGCCGACGCGATCACCGCCGCGTCCTACGACCGGCTGCTGCCCTCGGCGGAGCAGCCCGCCGGCTGGGGCCTCGGCCGGCGCGTCGCGCGCAACACCCACCACGTCCTGGCCGAGGAGGCCCACCTCGGCAAGGTCGCCGACCCCGCCGGCGGCTCCTACTACCTCGAGACTCTGACCGAGGAGCTGGCGCGCCGCGCCTGGGACGAGCTGCGTCGGATCGAGGCCGCCGGCGGCATCGCCGAGCACCTCCGGTCGGGCCGCCTGCGCGCGGCGGCCGAGGCGGCCTGGCGGGAACGGCGCGAGGCGCTGATCGCGGGCGCCGAGCCGGTGCTGGGAGTGAGCGTCTACCCACCGCCGGGCGCGCCGGCCGCAGGTCCGCCAGGCGCGGCGGAGCGAGCCCGCCGACCGCCGCGCACTGCAGGCATCGTCGCCGGCGAGACGGTCGGTGCCCTGCCGCGGCACCGGCTCGCCGAGCCGTTCGAGGACGAGGGGGTTGCGCCGCCGGCCGGCCTGGTCGAGGTGGAGGCGCCGGCGTGAAGCGCCTCCGCGAAGCCCGCGCCCGCTCGGCGCTCGCGGTCCCCGCGCCGCTCGGGCCGACCGTGCCGGAGGCGTCGCCGTGAGCCGGATCCCGGACTTCTCCGCGCTCGGCTTCGACGACGCGCCGGAACCACGCCCGGCCGCGGCGGCCGGACCTCCGGAGGCCGGCGCGCGATCCTCAGTCGGCCAACCGGAGGCGGCCCCCGAGCCCTGGCCCGCGCCCGAGGGCATCCCGATCCGCCCGGTCTACACCGCGGCCGACCTCGCCGGCGTCGACCACCTCGGCGGCATGCCCGGCTTCCCGCCCTACGTCCGCGGCCCGTACCCGACGATGTACGTCCGCCGCCCGTGGACGATCCGCCAGTATGCGGGCTTTTCTACCGCCGAGGAGTCGAACGCGTTCTACCGCCGCAACCTCGCGGCCGGTCAACACGGGCTCTCGATCGCGTTCGACCTCGCGACCCACCGCGGCTACGACTCCGACCATCCGCGGGTGGTCGGCGACGTCGGCATGGCCGGGGTGGCGATCGACTCGATCCTCGACATGCGCGTGCTCTTCGACGGCATCCCGCTCGACAGGATGAGCGTGTCGATGACCATGAACGGCGCCGTGCTGCCGGTGATGGCGCTCTACCTCGTCGCGGCCGAGGAGCAGGGGGTGGCGCCGGACCAGCTCGCGGGCACGATCCAGAACGACGTGCTCAAGGAGTTCATGGTCCGCAACACCTACATCTACCCGCCGGGCCCGTCGATGCGCATCGTCGCCGACGTCATCGCCTACACCGCCCGGCACATGCCGCGCTTCCACCCGATCTCGATCTCCGGCTACCACATGCAGGAGGCGGGCGCGACGCCCGACCTCGAACTCGCCTACACGCTCGCCGACGGGCTCGAGTACGTGCGCGCCGCGCTCGGCGCCGGGCTCGCGATCGACGCCTTCGCGCCGCGGATCTCGTTTTTCTGGTGCGTCGGGATGCACTTCTTCATGGAGGTCGCGAAGCTCCGTGCGGCGCGCCTCCTCTGGGCGCGGCTGGTGCGCCAATTCGAGCCCGAGGATCCGCGCTCGCTGATGCTGCGCGCCCACTGCCAGACCTCGGGCTGGACTCTGACCGCCCAGGACGTCTACACCAACGTCGTGCGCACCGCGGTCGAGGCGATGGCGGCGACCCAGGGCGGCACGCAATCGCTCCACACCAACTCGCTCGACGAGGCGCTCGCGCTCCCGTCGGACTCCTCGGCGCGGATCGCGCGCAACACCCAGCTCCAGCTCCAGCTCGAAAGCGGCATCTGCCGCACGGTCGACCCCTGGGGCGGCTCGTACTTCGTCGAGCGGCTGACTCACGACCTCGCGCAACGGGCCTCCGCGCACATCGCCGAGGTCGAGGCGCTCGGCGGGATGACGCGCGCGATCGAGGCCGGCCTGCCCAAGCTCCGGATCGAGGAGTCGGCGGCGCGTACCCAGGCGCGGATCGACTCCGGGCGGCAGACGATCGTCGGCGTCAACCGTTGGCGGCCGGCCGAGGACGAGCCCCCGGCGGTGCTCCGGGTCGACAACGAGTCGGTGCGCCGCACCCAGCTCGAGCGGCTGGAGAAGCTGCGCGCCGAGCGCGATGATCGGGCGGTCGAGGCGGCCCTGGCCGCGCTCACCGCCTGCGCCGCGAGCGGCGAGGGCAACCTGCTCGAACGGACCGGGGCCGCCGCGCGCGCCGGCGCCACGGTGGGGGAGATGTCGATGGCGCTCGAGAAGGTGTTCGGCCGCCACCGCGCGGAGACCCGCTCGGTGGCCGGCGTCTACGGCGGCGAGCTGGGCGAGGGGAACGAGGCGGTCGAGCGGGTGCGCCGCCGGGTCGAGCGCTTCGCCGCCGCGCGCGGCCGGCGCCCGCGCATCCTGGTCGCCAAGATGGGCCAGGACGGCCACGACCGCGGCCAGAAGGTGGTCGCGAGCGCGTTCGCCGACCTCGGGTTCGACGTCGATGTCGGCTCGCTCTTCCAGACCCCGGAGGAGACCGCGCGCCAGGCGGTCGAAAACGACGTCCACGTGGTCGGCGTCAGCTCCCAGGCCGCCGGCCACATGACGCTGGTGCCGGCGCTCCGCCGTGAGCTGGAACACCTCGGCCGCGGCGACGTCCTGGTCGCGGTCGGCGGCATCGTGCCGCCCGACGACGTGCCGCGGCTCAGGGAGGCCGGCGCGGTCGCGGTCTTCGGGCCCGGGACGGTCGTCTCCGAGGCGGCGCTCGGGCTGCTCGACGCGCTCGAGGCGGCCGGCGCACGCGAGCCGGCGCCGGCCGAACCGGCCGCCGCGCCGGCGGGGAAGTCCACCGGTTGAGATCAGGCGCTTCGGCGCGCGGCCCACCCGAACCCGCTCACCCGCCCGATCGAGAACCCGATGCCCGCCGAAAACCCAGGCCGGCCGAGAGCAACGACGCGAGCCGCCGCCGACTCACCGCCACCCTCCGCGACCGCGGCGTCGCAGCGGGCCGCCGACTCCCCGGCCGACGCCCTCGCCGCCGGCGTCCGCGCCGGCGACCGCACCGTCCTCGCCCGCGCGATCACGCTCATCGAGAGCGCCAGCCCGGACGACGAGCTGCTGGCGCAGGAGGTGCTCGCGCGCCTGCTGCCGCACGCCGGCGGCGCGGTGCGGGTCGGCATCAGCGGCGCGCCGGGGGTGGGCAAGAGCACGCTGATCGACGCCCTCGGCATGCACCTGGTCGAGGCCGGGCACAAGGTCGCGGTGCTCGCGGTCGATCCCTCGAGCGTCCGCTCCGGCGGGAGTCTGCTCGGCGACAAGACCCGGATGGCGCGGCTCGCCGTCCATCCCGACGCCTACATCCGCCCCTCGCCCTCGGCGCTCACGCTCGGCGGCGTCGCCCGCCGCACGCGCGAGGCGCTGCTCCTGTGCGAGGCCGCCGGCTTCGACGTCGTCCTGGTCGAGACCGTCGGCGTCGGCCAGTCCGAGACCGCGGTCGCCGGCATGGTCGACTTCTTCCTTCTGCTGGTGCTCGCCGGCGCCGGCGACGAGCTGTCGGGGATCAAGCGCGGCATCGTCGAGCTGGCCGACGCGATCGCGGTGACCAAGGCCGACGGCGACAACGCCGGCCCCGCCCGCCGCGCCGCCGCCGAGGTCGCCGCCGCGCTCTCCTACCTCCGCCCGCGCTCGCCCGCCTGGTGCCCGCGCGCGGTGACCGTCAGCGCGCTGACCGGCGAGAGCGTCCCCGAGCTGTGGTCGCTGATCGAGGAGCACGGCCGCGCCCTCGGCGCCGCCGGCGAGCTGGAGACCCGCCGCCGCGAGCAGCGCTCCGACTGGCTCCACGCCGCGATCGAGGAACGCCTCCTCGCCGCCTTCCGCGCCCACCCGGCGGTCCGCGCCCGCCTCGCCGAGGCCGAGCGGGCGGTGGCGGCGGGCGAGATCACCGCGGGGCGCGCGGCGGCGGAGCTGGTGGCAGCGTTCGGTACACCACCCTCCTTGGCCGGGTGAGCCGGGATCGGCGGCGCCCGGTTCGGCGCTACGCCGCCACGGCGAGCCGCGTCAGTGGCGCACGCCGCGCGCCGGAGCGGGGCGGCGCCTGAGGGCGAGCGAGCCGGCGGCGGCCAGCATCAGGGCGAGTGCCGCCAGGCCGACGGACGAGGCCGCCGGAACCGCCAGTGCCGGGCCGGAGGTGCAGCCACCGGACGGAGGGGCGATCGCGAGGCCGGTTGCCAGCACGTCGAAGGGGGTGAACTCGACCGCGCCGGACGGCGTCACCCGGAACGCGAGCGGCGTCGGCGGCTCCATCGGGAGGGTGTTGCCGATGACCCACAGGTCGCCGGCGAGCCCGTAGTCGATGCCGGTCACGTGGGCCGAGACGTCCGCATCGAACAGCAGATGGTCGGTCACCTCGCCGGTCGAACGATCGATCCGCACCACCCGGGACGGCGACAGCAACGAGAGTGCGAGCAGCTCCTCGCTGCGAGCCGCCAGGCCCGCCACGAACAGAGAGGGCCGAACCGTCGGTGTCGCCAGACCGGTCGCCGGATCGATCAGGTAGAGCGACTGGAGCGCCGGCTGGTTGAGCAGATAGCCGTTGAGCCACAGGCGGCCGCAGGCGTCGGCGGTGAGGTCGGTCGGCCCGAACAGCGGGACGCCGAGGTTGCCGACCACGGTCGCGGCTCCGGTGACCGGGTCGACGGTCAGCAGGTCGCGGCGCTCCTCGTCCAGCGCGTAGAGCGTGCCGGAGGGATGGAAGGCCAGCGGCCCGCCGCTCGAGCCCGGGATTCCGTAGCTGCCCAGCTCGACGAAGGCCCCGGTCTCGAGATCGACGCGCAGAACGACCGGCCCATCCGCCCCGCCGGCCGCGGTGACCCAGCCCGGCGTCGCCGCCTGGGCGCAGACCGCCCAGGGCCCCACGAGGACGGCGAGAGCGACGGCCGGGGACAACCGCATGACTCGCCTCCCTTGGCTCGCGGGGAACCCACGCGAGGCGGTGTATGCCGTATGCGCATCAGAATCCGATATCAATGGCACCATCACATATTTTCCCGCCCGCGTCAAGGTCGTGCTCGGACCGGGACCACGCCGGCGCCGCGGCCGCCGTTCCTCGGGCGGCCTATGCCGCCGGCCACTCGTCGAGCACCCGCCGCAGGCCGTCGAGGTCGGCGGGCAACGGGTGGGCGCGGGAGGCGCGGCCGAGGTGGCGGGCGAGGCGCTCCGGGAGCTCGATCGGGCGGCCGAGGATCGGCTCGAGGTGCTCGCGGAACTTCGCCGGGTGGGCGGTCGCCAGGACGACGCCGGCGCCGCCGCCGGAGACGCCGCGCTCGGCGAGGGCGCGGCGCAGGCCGAGCCAGCCGACGGCGGTGTGGGGGTCGAGCAGGTAGCCGGTGCGGGCGGCGACGTCGCGGATCGCCTCGGCGGTCGCGCGGTCGTCGACGCTCGCCGCGGTGACGTCGCGGCGGATCGCCGCCGGGTCGTCGCCGTAGAGGTGGCGGATGCGCTCCAGGTTGCTCGGGTCGCCGACGTCCATCGCGCTCGACATCGTCGGCACCGACGGCCGGGGGGTGAAGACGCCGGTCGCGAGGTAGGCGGGGACGACGTCGTTGACGTTGGTGGCGGCGACGAAGCCGGCGGCGGGCATCCCCATGCGGTGCGCGATCAGGCCGGCGGTCAGGTTGCCGAGGTTGCCGCTCGGCACGCTGAAGAGCGCCGGCGCGGGAGCCAGTTGCGCCGCGGCGTGGGCGTAGTAGACCGCCTGCGGCAAGAGGCGCCCGAGGTTGATCGAGTTCGCCGAGGTCAGACGCAGCGCGGCGGCCAGCTCGGGGTCGCCGAACGCCTGCTTGACGAGACGCTGGCAGTCGTCGAAGCTCCCCTCGACCGCGAGCGCGAGGACGTTGCCGCCGAGGGTCGCGATCTGCTGCTCCTGGAGCGGGCTGATCCGTCCCCGCGGGTAGAGCACGGCGACGCGCGTGCCGGCGACGCCGGCGAACGCCTGGGCGACCGCGCCGCCGGTGTCGCCGGAGGTCGCGACGAGCACCGTCACCGCCCGCTCGCCCGGGCCGAGCAGGGTCGCGATCAGCCGCGCGAGCGTGCGCGCGCCGACGTCCTTGAACGCCAGCGTCGGCCCGTGGAACAGCTCGAGGACGCGGACGCCGCCGCCGAGGTCGACGAGCGGGAACGGGAAGTCGAGGGCGTCGGCCAGCAGGGCGCGGAGGGCGTCCGGGTCGAGCTCGCCGAAGAACGGCGCGAGCAGCCGCACGGCGCGCTGGGCGATCGGAAGGTCGGGGTCGGAGAAGACCGCGGGATCGGCGGCCGGCAGCGACTCGGGTAGGTAGAGCCCGCCGTCCGCGGCCGGGCCGGCGAGGAGCGCGGTCGCGAGATCGACCGGCGGGCTCGCGCCCGCCGTGCTCACGAAGCGCACGGCGCCTCCCCGGCGGCGAGGGCGCGGCCGCCCGCCGCGCCGACTCGCCCCGCGCTCACGGAGGGCACGGCGTTTCTCCAGGGGCGCGGGCGCCCGCCGCCTCGCTCGTTCCGTGCTCAACCTGCCTCACAGGGCCTCCCCGGCGGCGAGAACGCGCCCGCCCGCCGCGCTGACCGGGGAGATCCGCACCGAGGCGTCGATCCTTGCCGGCCGGAACGCCTCGGCCATCGCCTCGCCGGCGCGGCGCGCGGTCGCCTCATCCGCGCACAGCGCGAAGACCGCCGGTCCGGACCCCGATAGACCGGCACCGAGCGCGCCGGCGGCGAGCGCCGCCTCCTTGACCGCGAAGTAGCGCGGCACGGCGGCGTGGCGGACGGGCTCGGCGAGGCGGTCTTCGAGCGCGCTCGCGATCAGCGCCCGGTCGCCGCGGAAGAGCCCCGCGACCAGCGCCGCGGTGTCGCCCCAGTGGCCGCGCGCGACCGCGAGCGCCACCGTGGGGCCGATCTTCGCCCGGCTGGGGCCGGTCTCGACGACCAGGCGCGGGCAGAGCAGCGCGCAGCTCAGCCCGTCCGGCACCGGCAGGGAGACCGTGCGCGGCTCTCGATCCAGGCGGACCAGGATCAGCCCGCCGAGAAGCGCCGGCGCCACGTTGTCGCCGTGGACGGCGCGCGAGACGATCGCTTCGCCCGCGAGCGCGGCGTCGAGCAGGCGGTCGGGGTCGGCGCCGAGGCCGAGGAGCGCATCGACCGCGAGCGCCGCGGCGACCGCGCTCGCCGCGCTCGAGCCGAGCCCGCTCCCGGGCGGCATCCCCTTGGCGATCGCGAGCCCGACCCCCGGCGCGCCGCCGTCGGGGAACGCCGCCGCGAGCAGTGCGCGCGCGGCGACGCCCGCAGTGTTGCGCTCTGCATCCACCGGGATCCCCTCGGCGCCCGCGATCGATTCGATGACGACTCCCGGCTCGCCGCGCCGCCGCGCGGTGACGACGTCGCCCGGTCCCTCGAGCGCGAAGCCGAGGACGTCGAAGCCGCAGGCGAGGTTCGACACCGTGGCCGGCGCGAACGCGCGGGTCGCGGTCGCCCCGCTGCTCACGGCCCGCCCCCGATCAGCCCCTCCGCCACCGCCAGCTCGCCGAGCAGGATCGCGCCGCCGGCGGCGCCGCGCACGGTGTTGTGGGAGAGCGCGACGAAGCGGAGGTCGAGCAGCGGGCAGGGGCGCAGCCGGCCGATCGCGACCGCCATGCCGCCGCCGAGGTCGCGGTGGAGGCGCGGCTGCGGGACGTCGTCGCCGTCGAGGACGACGAGCGGCGGCTCCGGCGCCGACGGCAGGCCGAGCTGCTGGGGCCGCCCGCGGAACCCCGCCCAGGCCGCGCGTACGTCGTCGAGATCGGCCGGGCGCGCGAGCTTCACCGACGCGCAGACCAGGTGCCCGTCGACCACCGGCACCCGGTTGCACGCGGCGCTGATCGCGACCGGGTGCGGCACGATCGCGCCGCCGGTCAAGCGGCCGAGGATCTTCCGCGGCTCGGTCTCGAGCTTCTCCTCCTCGCCGGCGATCCAGGGCACGACGTTGTCGACCGCGAGCAGGCTGGGCACCCCGGGGAAGCCGGCGCCCGAGAGCGCCTGGAGCGTGACCGCGTGCACGCGCTCGAGGCCGAACGCCCGCTCCAGCGGCGCGAGCGCGAGCACCAGCCCGATGGTTGCGCAGTTGGGGTTGGTCAGGATCATGCCGCGCCCCGGCCCGCCGCGCCCGCGGCCGTAGCGCTGGGTGCGCGCGAGCGCGAGGTGGTCGGGGTTGACCTCGGGCACGACCAGCGGCACGTCCGGGTCCATGCGGTGGCTCCTGGCGTTCGAGACCACCGCGACGCCGGCCGCGGCGAAGCGCGCCTCGGCGGCGCCGGCGGCGGCGGCGTCGAGCGCGGAGAACGCGAGCGGGCAGCCCTCGGCCGCCGCCGGCTCGGTCGCGGAGAGGACCAGATCGCGGACCGCCTCGGGAATCGGGGCCGGCAACGTCCAGCGGACGGCGTCGGCGTAGCGCCGGCCGGCCGAGCGCTCCGAGGCGGTGACCGCCTGGACCTCGAACCACGGATGGCCGGCGAGCAAGGCCAGGAAGCGCTGGCCGACCTGGCCGGTGGCGCCGAGCACGGCGACCGGGAGCCGCGCGGCCGGGGCACTCACGACGGTGGACCTCCGGGATCGCGCCGAGCGCCGCCTACCGCGGCGCCGAAAGGACGATCGGGATCGCCGCGGCCGGGCGCCGCGGCCGGAGCCGGCCGCGAGTCGCGATCCGAGCGGTCGCGCACCGGGCCGCCGGCGCCCGCGACGTCCTCCTCTTGGCGCCGCCGCCCGGCCGCCGCGGAGTCCACGGCGGCGACC
>CAZNIX010000066.1:2943-14544 GCA_964573125.1 uncultured Thermoanaerobaculia bacterium | reverse complement strand
GCGCCTCGCCGGCGCCGCCGAGCACCGCCCACCGCCCCTCACCGGCCGGGTGGGCGCACAGCTCGACGCCGGGCGCGCCGGCGAGCACCGCCGCCGCCGGCCGCTCCTCGCCCGGCCGGGTGAACGCGACCAGGCTCGAGAGCAGCCCGAACGGCGCCAGCACGACGTCGCCCGGCCGCCCGAGCCGGCCGTTGGGATGGAGGCCGGCGGCGCGCAGGGCGGCGCGCACCGCCGGCCGGACGTTGTCGAGCCGCTCGCCGCCGCCGATGCCGTGGTCGGAGAAGAGCACGACGCGGAGCGGCCGCGACCGTCCGGCGCGGAGCGCTTCGAGCCCGCGGTCGAGGTGGCGCAGGGCGGCGAGCAGGCCGTCCGGGCCGTCGCGGTGGGCGAGCGCGTCGGGCAGCGTCAGGTAGCCGAAGAACGGGTCGTCCGCCGAGGCGCGGAAGGCGGCGAGCAGGTCGTCGATCTCGCGTGGCGTGTGCCGGTGCGGCCAGCCGTAGCCGAGCGCCTTGCGCCCGAGGTTCCGGATCTCGAACTCGAACACCGACTTCCACCCGAACGGCGACCGCCGGACGCTGCGCGCGCCGCCACCGCGCACCCGGCCGGCTTCGCGGTCGAAGTAGCGCACCTCGTAGCCGGGCGCCGGCGGCACGCCGAGCGGCGCGAGCATGCCGGTGAACGCGAGGCTGGTCGCCGACGGGAACGTGCTGACCAGCGGCGCCGGCCCGGCCAGCCCGGCGAAGAGCGGCGGGTCGGTCCGCGCCGGGTCGGCCCAGCGCGCGATCGCGTCGTAGGGCACGGCCTCGATCGCGATCACCAGCACGCGAGGCGGCGCGACCGCCACCTCGGCCTCGGCCACCGAGGGCTCGCCGAAGCGAGCCCCCGGCGCGGCCGCAGCGGCGGGCGGAGGCACCGTCGCCGCCGTCAGGACCGCGCCGAGGGCGAACCGAACGAACCGGCGAGAGGATCGCCGCAGCGTACCGACGCTCGCGCCTGCGCCCGCCGCGGCGCTCAGGCTTCGCGCTCCGCTGTCGTCAGGCTTCGACCTCGACCGTGACCGGCACATCCAGCCGCAGATCTACCACGGTGCCGGCCGGGAACACCACCGGCCGGCCCTTGGTCCGCTGGGCGATCGCCGATCCGACGCCCCCGCCGACCAGACCGCCGACCACCTTGCCCTCGTCGTCGTCGTCGACCTGGTGGCCGAGGATCGCGCCGGCGACGGCGCCCCCGGCGATCGCGGCGGCGTCCTTGCCGGCCTCGCTCTTGCCCAGCGCCGACGCGCTGCCCGTGACCGGAACGCTCTCGCCCGAGGGGAGCTCGAGACTGACGAAGTCGACCCGCAGCCGCGCCCGGCCGCCGATCCTCGGCACGTGGGCGTCGATGACCCGGCCGATCGCGGTCGAGCCCGCGGGGATCGCCAGCTCGCCGTCGGCGGTAACGTCGCTGACCACCGCCGCGCGGATCGCCTCGCCCGGTACGCTGGCGTGGCTGGAGGCGGTATCGAGCAGCCGCACGGCGACCACCGTGCCCGCGGGCACGGTCACCGTCTCCGGCTCGCGCCGGAAGAGACGCGCGAGAAGGCCGCGGCCGGCGCCGTAGTCCGCGACCTGCTCGCCGGCGGCGGTCGCCTCCTCGGCCTGGTCATCGTCGCCGGAACAGGCGGAGAGCGCGCCGGCGAGCAGGATCGGCATCAGCAGGAGCGTCGGGACCGCCCGAGCGGGGCGGCGCCTTCCCGATCGATGGAGACCGAATCCCAACATCGCCGGACCTCCTTCCGGGACCCCGAGACGGGTCCCGTCCGACGATGCAGCAAGCACCGCGCCAGATCTCCCAAATGACTGACATCAAACGGTTTGTCTGTCGCCTGATGAACCCTGCGACCGCCGCGGCCGGCAGCGACCCGCGGGCCTGCTCGCGTGGCTCGGCCTTGCCGCACCCCCGCGGCTCGGGTACAATGCGCCGTCCCGCTCCGGCGGGACGCCTACCGTGTGGGGCAGTAGCTCAGCTGGGAGAGCACCACGTTCGCAACGTGGGGGTCGAGGGTTCGAATCCCTTCTGCTCCACCATTGTTTTTCAACGACCTACAGCCAGTCAGTCTCGATCCGGGCCAGGTCGAGGACGAGTTGAGGGATGACCCGCCGGATCGCCATCACTGACAGCACGCCTCTGATCGCTCGGGCGCGGATCGGAGAGGTCGGTCTCGTCCGATCCGTTTTCTCCCGGTTCTTCGTTCCGCAGGCGGTGTTCGACGCCAGGATCGGCTCCGCCGGCTGTGAACGGATCGAACACCTCGACCCCGAGTGGCACGAAATCGCGGGTGTTTCGGGTCACGATCACGTGGCGGTGAACGAGGGCGGTGGCGGCGATCAGAGCGTCGACGAGCAGGTCGTCGGAGCGCCGGTGGGTGAGCTTGCCCCAAAGGCGAAGCACTCGGCCGTCGAGGGGCAAGACGTTCCAGGTCTCCTCTACACGGTCGATCCACGCCTCGATCTCGGAGGCCTTCTCGGGGTCCTGCTCGCGCGTGATCTCGACGCCGGCTTGGAGCTCCCCCAGCGTGACGGCGGAGACGAAGAGCTCCTCATCCGGGACGGATTCGAGCCACGCCAGGACGGCTCCGTGGGGACGTGGCTTCCTGAGCTCCGAGACCACGTTGGTGTCGAGGAGGTACACGCGAGCCCTACTTGAGCGCAGCCGGTGCCCGACGGCGCCAGCGATGTCGGCTCGGGATCGGGATCTCGCCGCGGGGTGAATCCGCGAGCAAAAGACCCTTGAGGGTCGGCCGGGCCGCCTCCTGGAGCCGGTGCCACTCCTCCACGGGGAGGAGGACCACCGTCTCGACGCCTCGCCGCGTGACGACCTGGGGACCTTCCCGCAGGCTCGTCTCCAGCAGCTCGCTGAAGCGAGCCTTCGCGTCCTGCACGGGCCAGCGGGTCGCGGTCTTCTTGGCGCTCATGGTGGGTCCTCCTGGGTCTCTCTGACTAGTCATACACCTAGTCAGCGGCTTTTGGCAAGCACCCAGCCCCTCCCAAACGTCGGGACCGTCCACCAGCGCCGGACGGCGGCCGGCGGCGCCGGAGCGAAACACGATGCCGGGATGTTCCTCCATGCGCACGCCCTCGTCGACGTAGCGGCCGATCAGCTCGGGAGGTCGGCGCCCAAGCTGTCGCCGGCGCCGTTACCGCCGCTCACTCCCACGGGCGCTCGTCGAGGACGGCGAGGAAGACGGTCACGACCTCCGGGTCGAACTGCCGGCCGGACTCGGTGCGGAGGATCGCGGTGGCTCGCTCCGCGGAGACCGCGCGCCGGTAGGTCCGGTCCGTGGTCATGGCGTCGAACGCGTCGACGACCGCGATGATCCGGGCGCCGAGCGGGATCCGATCGCCGTCGAGACCGAGCGGATAGCCGGGGAACTCGCCGTCCCGCCGGCCGTCCCAGCGCTCCTGGTGGTGGCGGACGAGGGGCGCCGCCGGCTCCAGCCCCTCGACGCTCTCGAGGATCCGGGCGCCGATCTCCGGGTGGCGCTCCACCACCTCCCGCTCGACCGCCTCCAGGGGGCCCGGCTTGTTCAGGATCTGCTCCGGGATGCCGATCTTGCCGATGTCGTGGAGCGCGCTCGCGATCTGGAGGAGCTCGAGCTCGCGCGGCGAGAGCCCCAGCCGCCGTCCCACCGCACCCGCGTAGGCGCTCACCCGCTGGAGGTGGCCCTCGGTGTAGAGGTCCTTCGCCTCGACCGCTCCGGAGAGCGCCCGGACCATGCGCTGCAAGTCGTTGCGCAGACGTCGGTTGCTCTCGAAGAGGTGCTCCAGGAGGTCGGTCTCCCGCTCGCAGGCCGCGCCGACGATCACCGCGACCGCCACGAACACGAGCAGATAGGCGTAGCTCGCCAGCTCGTGGATGTGCAGGGTCTCGGGGCCGAAGCGGCCGGCGACCGCGGCCTCGACGGCGAGGAAGCAGAGCCCCGAGCCGCCGGCCGCCATCACGCCGCCGCGCAGGCGATGGCGGCGGGCGGCCCAGTAGATCGGCACGAGGTAGAGCAGCCCGATCCAGAGCGCAGCGGCGGTGACGGCCTCGTCGATGGCGAAGGTGAGCGCGGCCACCAGCAGGATCATCGCAACGCCGAGGGCGACGCTCCGGGCGAGCTCCGGCTCGGGCCGGCGGACGACGGCGGGGAGATCGCCCCGCGCCGGGGTCTCGGTCATCGAGAACGACGCCCGTCGGCTCGCCGTGACCTCTCCCGGCACCGGCGCCAGCCAGCTCCGGAGGAACCGATCGCCCAGGATGAGGAGCGGCGGGCCGAAGACCAGGACGGTGACGAGAGTGCTCCGGACCCAGAGCGCCACCGACTCCCAGGTGCCCTCGAAGCTCAGGCTGATGACCGTGCCGGTGAGCACGCCGCCGGCGCCGGCCGCGAACGCGTAGGCCAGGAACGAGCGGAGGCTGGGCATCCCCCGTCCCACGCCGCGCACCCGACGGAAGGCTCCGAAGACCGCCGCCCCGGCCGCGGCGTAGACCGCGGTGCTCACCGCCAGGTACGCGAGGGTCGAGCCGCGCGCCGCGCCGTAGGCGGCGTGCACCGCCGCCACGCCGAGGAGTCCGGGCCAGCCGAACAGGGCCGAGCCGACGACGAACGAGAGCGAGGTCGTGCCCAGGAGGTCGAAGACGGGAAGCTCGCCGCCCCACGCGCCCAGGAGCTTCGCCGCGGCCCCGACCCCTCCGCCGAGGACGAACCGGGCGGCACGCCCGCGCCATGCGCTGACCAAACTCCGTGCAGAGTAACGCCGCCGCGGCGCCTTGTCCATGGCCGCAGCGGGACGCAGCGGGGCCGCAGCGGGGCCGCCGCGGGGTGACGCGGGGCCTCGAGCGGGCGCTCACGACGACGCCATCCAGCGACGCGGCGCACGATCTGCGCGTCGGGCTTGCTCCGGCACCGGCGGCTACGGTCCCGCCCCGTCGGGGTGGAAGATGTCCTCGATCCGCAGGCCGAAGGTGCGGGCGATCCGGAACGCCAGGGGGAGGCTGGGGTCGTACTTGCCGGTCTCGATCGCGTTGACCGTCTGCCGCGACACGTCGAGCTCGGCGGCCAGGCGCGCCTGGGTCCAGTCGCGCTCGGCGCGGAGGACCTTGAGCCGGTTCTTCACGCGTAGCGCCTCGCGCCGAGGACCAGCCCCAGGACGTAGAAGAACAGCATCGCGGTCAGCAGGTCGCCCATCTCGATCCCCGCGACTCCCGCCTGATCGAGGAGCCGGAACACGAAGTAGCCGACGAACCCGCCGCCGAAACCGAGGGCGAGCGCTTCGAGGTGGATCTTGCTGTGCAGCTCGTCCGCCTCCCGGATGAAGCGGGCGTAGGCGGCGAGCGCGACGAGGCCGAGCGCGGCCGAGACGGCGATCGCCAGGTAGGTCGGGAGCCCGCTCGGCACGAGCGCGAAGCGAATGGCGAGGGATACCGCGAGGAAGCCCACCATCCATCCGAACAGCCAGCCCGCAGCCCGCCAGGAGTTGCGTCGATCGCGCGCGGTCAGGTCGCGGCAGCTCGCGAGGAACCGCCAGATCGCGCCCGAGGTCCCGACTCGTGTCTCTTCCGTCATGGTCAAAGCCCCTTTCCGTTTGGTGAACCTCGCTTGACATGACGGAGTGTAGTGCCTCCTTGTCTGGATGTCAAGCCTGCATGACACACACAGCAAAAGCGGCCGAGCCGCGTCGTGCTCTTTCGCCGTCGCGGAAGGGTCCGGGGCCGCTGAGCGCGCCCGGCCTAGCTCAGCCGAGTAGTTGACCGGCTTGATGCGCGCCGACGAGAGTCTCGTGGTCACTCATTCTCTGGCTCAGTCTCTTTGGCGCGTTCGCGAATGAAATGGATGACTGGCGAGCCGTGGGTCGAGGCAGCTTCGGTCATTGCCATCTCCATTCGACGGGCTCCCAGGTAAAGGGGGCGCCCGATCGCAGGACGGGATTCAGGAAGGACGAGACGGCCGATGCGACATGAGGAAGCGTAGGCCAAGGCAGCTCGTCTGTAGCGGCCATTGCGGCGTACGGAGCCTCCCAGAACGCGGCTGGCGCCGGGACCGCTGCTGGAACGGAATGCGTGCCTCGGAACTCGAAGGTCCTCTCGATTGCCTGTCGGAGAAGCTGTCCGTCGATCGGACCCGTCGTCGCCAGGAGTGCGATGTCGGGGAGATCGCGAACCCGTGCGTTGGGCCGCGGTCGAGGCATCGTCAGCGCGTGGAGTTTCTCGGCGATATGGGAGACGACGGGATACAGGCGAAGAACCGGCGGCGCGATGCCGGCGAAGCCCAGGTAGTCCTCAGCCGTGACGATGTCGGGCTCGCCGATCAACGGATCTCCGAAGGCCACGTCGACGCCGAACCGACGCCCGTAGATCTTTCCGGCGAGGCGGCACTCTGCGCGGTAGCGGTAGCCCTCGTACCGCATCCCCTCATTCTGGATCTCGGGATGCTCGTTATCCGGCTGAACCTCGAATCGAATGGAGTCGCCGAGGTCGAGCCGACCTGCCGCTTGGAGGCGCTCCAGAACGTCCGCCGACGAGCCCATCATTCGCAGGTCGACGTCCTTCGTCGTTCGAGCTCGCGCAAGGCGTAGCTCGAGCACGAGTCCACCCTTGAGGGTGATCTCCTCGCCGGCGACCTGTGTGAGGCGTGCCAGGAACCGATCGAATACGAGGAGCTGCCGGCGGCGCGCGAAGTCGGCCCCGGTCGCCGACGAGGACTTGAGCCGCTGCTCCAGTGCGTGCTTGAACGCCAGCGGCGTCGCGTACTGGCGGATCGTCATCGCGTGGCCTGCCAGTTCTTGCCGACCAGTTCGTCGGGGAGCCGTGCTTCATCCGCCGCCGAGATGAGCCCGCGGCGGCGCGCTTGGAGGATTGCCTGGTGGACGAGGCTTGGGGAGACGTCCGACTCGATGCAGTCCTTGAGGGTTCGGAGCGGCGCCGTCACGGGTACGGCGGCGAAGTTCGCGCGGTCGGCTTCGCCGACGTCGGCGAAGTGGAGCACGAGGCCTGCGGGGACGCGGAGACGTCGCCCTCGGCATGCCGCGGGCAGCGTCAGGTGGACCTTGCCGGGAAGCACGTCGGAAAGGTCGTGAAGCGCCAGCGCCGTCTCGTGGGAGAACACCCCCGCCTGGTCGCTCCAGAGCCAGAGGACGACGAGGTCCTCATGGTCGCTCGCCGGGAAGTGGACGAGACGATAGACCCCCCGACGGGCGCGCACCATCCTCCCGTTCGCCAGGTGTTTGTGCAGGAGGGGGCGTGAGTAACCCGACTGGGCGGCCTGCGCCGTCGTGAAGTAGCCGCCCTGCGCCTGGGCGACGGCGAAGAGGCCGTCCCAGTCCGGGAGTCGCTTGTCTGCGGTGGTGAGAGCCGCCGCGATAATCGATGGCCTCGTGATCACGTTATTTGATGGTGCCGGTCATCGGCGTCCGGTTCTGCAAGGCAGCGGCGAGCTTTGCGTCGAGGTAGAGGAGGTATCCGGGGTCGAGGGGTTGTTGTTCGATCTCTTCGATGACGGGCAGGAAGTAGTGGAGGGAGTTGACGGGCTGCAGGGGTGGGGCGTCGGGTGGTCTGACGGTTCGTCGAGCGGCGGCGAGCAGGAGTGCCGCGCGGACGGTTTCGGCGGGTGTACCGGCGCGGTAGAGATCCTCGGCGAGTCGTCGATCGGCGGGCCTGGCGCGTCCTCGGGTTCCGGGCGTTTTGCGGTAGAGGTCGAGGATGTGGCGGACGTAGCGGTTTTTGTGTGGGTCGGTCATGTGGCCGCCTTTGCCGCGGTCTTGGGGTTGAAGAGGTCGAAGTAGAGCTGGGCGTCGATCTGCTCGAGGCGCTTGCGCGCGGCGGCGTCGAGCAGGTCGTTGGCCATGTTGGCGAGGATGCGGAGGTTGCCGGCGGCGTGCTCGGCGAGGGTGCGCCGGAGCTCGGGGGTGACCAGGTCGGGGCGTCCGGCGTGTTCGAGGACGTGGTCGAGCCAAGCGAGGAGCTGTTCGGGCTGGAGGTATCCGAGGTTGAGGCGGACGCGGATGCGGCTGGCGATGGGGAGCAGGTCTTCGCGGCGGAAGTGTCGGGTGAGCCGGCCGTCGCCGGCGAGCACGACGGTGAGAAGCGACCGGGAGTCGAAGTCGGTGGAGGCGAGGATGCGTAGCTCGGCGAGCACGGGGGTGGGGACCTCCTGGGCCTCGTCGACGAGCAGGACGGGCCGGTGGCGAGAGGTCTCGATCTGGGCGGTCCAGGTCTCGCGGAGGGCCTTGAATCCGGCCCAGCGGTTGTGGGGGGCGAGCGGGACGCCGAAGAGGTGGCCGAGCTCGCGGTAGAAGTCGGCGAGTGCGCTCTGAGGGCGGGTGAGCACGCCGACGGCGACGTCGGGGATCTGGGCGAGGGAGTGGGCGAGCTGTCGCAGGGCGACGGACTTGCCGGTGCCGGGCTCGCCGGTGACGAGCGCAAAGCCGCCGTCGCGGACCAGCCGCTCGAGTCTCCAGCAGAAGGTGTCGAGCTCGGGGGAGCGCCACAGCGCCTCGACCGGGACGTCGGGGGAGAAGGGGTTCCACTTCAGGCCGTAGGCCTGGCGCAGGTCGGTGCGGGTGCTCACGACTTCTCCTGGTCGTCGATGGGCAGGTAGGCCGGGGGCAGGCCGGTGGCGGCGTACTCCTCCATCAGGCGGCGCAGCAGCGGCGCGATGCCGGTGGGCGGCGGAGCCGGCTGGCCGGCGACGGGGCCGGGGTCCTGGCGCGACCGGCGGAAGCCATCGGCGTTGCGGGTGCGGTCGAGCGGCAGGCAGCGATCGAGCACGGCGCCGGTGTGCTCGTCGACGAGCACGACCTGGCGCAGGTCCCAGGCGGCGAAGCGGACCGCCAGGCGGTTGAGGTGGCGGAAGCGGTCGGGGACCTCGAAGCGCCGGCCGGCGACGCTGATCGTGCCGTCGCTCTTGCGCTGGGTGCGCACCTGCCGGGCGGTGAAGGCGAGACGGATCTCGTCGAGCGGCGGGGCGGACCGGCCGACGCTGGGCCCGGCCAGCCATCGCTCCAGCGGCGCCTGGCCGGTCTCCGAGTGGGTCGAGCGCTGGTACTCGCGCTCGACCCAGGCCAGGGTGGCGCGGTTGAGCTGGGCCAGCGATAGCTCGGGCTGGCCCTCGAGCATGGCCAAAAGCCGCCCTTCCACCTGCGCCCACACGACCTCCTGCTTGCCGTTCTGGTGCGGGCTGTAGGGGAGCGTGGTCTGGTGGAGGATGCCCAGGCGGGTCAGCCCCTCGACGGTCTCCTCGGCGAGCATGGCACTGCCGTTGTCGGTCAGAAGCGACCGCGGCAGGCCGCGCTTGAGGAAGGCCTGGGTCAGCCCGTGCACGAGGCTGCGGGCGGTCTCGTCGAGGTACCACTGCGCATGGCAGATCAGCCGCGAGCGATCGTCGAGCACGGCGAGCAGGATCGGCCGCACCCACTCGCCGCTCCGCGCGACGATCTTGCGCGAGCCGTGGTGGAAGTCCAGGTGCCACAGCCCCTGGACGTACTCGGCCTCGTAGCTTCGGACCTCCCGCCGGTCGAGCCGGGCCAGGGCGTTCTGCTCGCCCTCGCGCAGGCTCGGACGGCGGCGCAGCTTGACCAGACCCTGCCGCGCCATGAAGCGGCGCAGCGTGGTGTACGACGGCAGCGGCCCCAGCGACGCGTCCTCGGCGACGAGCACCGCCAGGTTGTCGCGGTGCAGCGTCACGCTCCAGCGCGGATGCTCCCGGTACTGGCGGTGGATCGCCTCGGCGAGCCGGGCGCCGATGGCCAGGCTCCGGCCTCGGTCCTTGCGCGGCCGCCGGCCGAGCGCTGCGATCGGATCGTCGCCGGCCAGTGCCCGGTAGTACCAGCGCTCGATCGTGGACTGCCCGAAGCGCGTCGGCGCCCCGGTGATCGGATGGCGCCACTCGGTGCGCGCCCGCTCGGCGAGCGCCTCACGCAGCTCTCCCGCGGCGGGCGGCGCCGCCAGAAGCGGACCCACGATCAGGAAGCGCAAGCGGGCCCACAGATCGGCGGAAGTCGGTTTCATCGCGCGTCTCCCGTGACGGCCACCGCCCATTCGGTGGCTCAGCGAGACGCTACGGGCACCTCCCCCGGCTGCCAAGACGCATCCTCTGCGGGCGGCCGAACGACCGTCATCGAGCGGGCTCCCAGCACCCGCCCTCCGTCAGCCAGCGCAGGGCGGCGACCGCCCGGTCCCGACCCGCAGCGGCCTCGGTGAAGGCCGCAAGCAGCGACCCCGGCAACCGGTGACGATCCACCGGCAGAAGCTCCGCCAGCACCCGCGGCCACTGCCGGCTCGCCGGAAATAGCTCCTGCCAGAACCGGCGCCACCGCAGCACCGTCCGCCGGCTGACTCCGAGCTGCTCCTGCAGGCGGCCGAACCGCTTCGGGGTCAGCCCGTCGCGCAGGATCGGCACCAGCAGCACCACCAAGCCGAAGAAGACCTTGCGACCTAAAAAGCGCACCGACGGCGGCGTCGACCGCCGCCGGCAGCCGTCCTGGGCACAGCAGAAGCTCTCCCGCAGACCCCACTCCGCCGGCAGGCCCGGCGGACCGCCCCGCGGCTTGCGCCGATACCGCGCCGAGTGCAGCACCCCGCCGCACGGGCACCCCTCCTGGCGGGCTCGCCCGGCCCGGTCCTCGTCGATCCGACGCAACAGCTCGAAAAAACTCGCATCCGACAGCATTTCCTGGTACAAATCCCACGTCTCCTTTCGCTCGACAACGAAAGAAGACACGCCCCTCCGGGGGTCCGTCAAGGACCCCGGGAGGGGCACTCGCTTCCGGGTTGCTGAGGTCAGCCGGGGGCGCCGCGACGCCCGCACGGCGCCCGGCGAGAAGCGATGACCGGCGGATAGGAGCGGGGTGGAGCTGGGGAGGCGGGCCGGGAATACCGGCAGGGCCCCACGGGCCCTGCCGGGGACAGGCCGCCGCCGGCGCGCCCTCGCGGGCGCGGATGATGCCGCTCAGTGAGGGACCGAAGCTCGCCCTCCTCAACTACCCTGATCAGAATCCAAAGAAAACGCCTCAGAGAGCTTGGCGATTCTCAGTGGCGCTCATGATGCACAAATGTTAACCCGCGGTTAACTTTCGCGCAAGCCGCTGGGCGATTCCCGAGCGCAATCGCCCCGACGAGCGTCGTGGTGACGAAGCGGAGCGCCGCCGGCGGATCGCCGACCGCCAGGCGCCAGCAGCGCTCGACCGAGCCCGCGAGCGGCGGCGCGGGCGCCGGCTCCCCGGGCGCGGCCGCGCCGGCCGAGGCGATGAGCGCGAGGACCGCGGCAGCCGGAGCGAGGATCGCGTACCTCCGAGACGAGCGCGCGTACTCTACCTTCGGAGCCGACGGGCCGGTGCGGGCGCGGCTCCGAGCGAGTCCGTCCCCTCGGCCGGGCGCGCGGGGATCGTTCAGCGGCCGCTCCGCCGCCGGCGCCGGAGGACGGCGCCGTAGACGACCGCGTTGAGGACCACGACCCCGACCGCCAGCCCGAGCTGGAGCTCCCGGGTCAGCCCCGGCGGGTAGAGCACGGGCACGAGGTAGTGCTCGATGAAGCCGCCCTCGTAGCCCGCCTCGCCGGCGCGGCGGCGGGGCTCCCTAGCG
>CAZNIX010000066.1:0-2933 GCA_964573125.1 uncultured Thermoanaerobaculia bacterium | reverse complement strand
AGCGCCATCTCGAGCGGCGTGAGCGGGCAGAACCAGCCCCGCCACTCGATCAGCGCTCCCCAAACCACCGCCGGCAGGTGGCACCACGCGACGCGCGGCCAGCGCAGGGCGAGGAGCCCGCCGAGGACCACGAACACGAGGAACGCGAAGTGGAGGCCGACCACGAGGTCGGCGAGCAGCGAGGGGACCACCGTCAGGGCACGGTCGCCGACCAGCTCGCGGTGTCGCCGCCCTCGAAGCCGTCGGCGAACAGGGTCTCCGGGGCGGGGGTGCCGGCGCGGAGGTACGAGCCGCGGCCGGTGCCCCAGAGGACGCGGGCGCCCGCGGTGCCGGGGAGATCGTAGGCGACGACGCCCGAGTACGCGGTCTGGAGCACCAGCTCGAGGTCGGGATCGGCGTCGAGGTTCGCGAGCGTCGGCGCGGCGAGGGCGCCGTTCCAGCCCGTCGCCCCGAGCGCGGCGGGGAGCGCGATCTGGTGGAGCGGCGCGCCGGTCGAGTCGAGGACGTAGAGCGAGCCGTTCGCGTTCGAGCCCTTCTGAGTCCAGGTCGCGAACAGCACCTCGGCGTCGCCGTCGCCGTCGAGGTCGGCCACCACCGGCTCCGAGGCGTAGCGGTAGGGACCGGCCGCCGGCGTCCAGACGCGGAACGGCCACGGGCCGTGCTCGGTGCGGTCGAGCCAGAACGCGTGCACCCGCCCCGAGAAGTCCGAGTACAGGATCTCGCGCTCGCCGTCGCCGTCGAGGTCGGCGACCGCCGGGTTGTAGCTCGCGCTCTCGATGACGTCGAAATCGAGCGACAGCGGGGCGCCGAGGTCGATCGGCACGATCGTCCAGTCGTACGCCGGGGTGACGAACCGGCCGCGGTCGGCCGCGAAGACGTAGACGCCGGTGTACTTCGTCGTCTCGCCGCCGGTGCAGTCGTAGGTGCGACCGGTCGCCACCACCTCGGGCGTCCCGTCGCGGTCGAGGTCGGCCACCGTCGCCGGGCCGTCGGCGAAGTTCGTGCGGTAGCTCTCGGCGCGCACGCCGTTGCACAGCCCGAAGCCGACCAGCTCGGTGGCATAGCTCTCCCAGACCCCGACCTCGCCCCAGTTGTCGCCGCCGAACACCGGGTCGGCGACGCGGTGGGCGCCGTTCGCCTCGTAGGAGCAGATGTAATGGACGTCGGAGGGGACGACGAGCTCGAGCGCGCCGTCGGCGTCGAGGTTGGCGAGTGCGACGTTGTCGTTGTAGACGCCCCAGGCGAAGCCGCCGCCGCCGGTGAGCTGCGGCCACCCGGGCCGCGTGGCGCCGGTGTGCTCGAGCACCCAGGTGTTGACCGCGTTGCCGCGCGCCGCCGAGACGGCGATCTCCATCGTGCCGTCGCGGTCGAGGTCGCCCACCGCCAGGCCGCGCAGCTCGTTCGCCACCGGTTGGCGCGGCCAGCCCGGCTCGAAAAAGCCGTCGGCGCGGTAGACCGACGCCCAGCCGCCGCCGTGCGCGGTGACGATCTCGAGCGCGCCGTCGTTGTCGACGTCGGCGACCGCGATCCCCGGCCAGGTGCGCCCCTCGCTCTCCGCGCCCGGCTCGGAACGGTCGTGCCCGGAGGCGACCCGCCACTCGAGCGCGCCGGTGGCGCCGTCGAGCACCACGATCGAGTACGCCGAGGCGATCACCTCCGCCGCCCCGTCGCCGTCGAGGTCCGCGACCGCCGGCGACGAGTACCACCCGGTCTCGCACCACGAGGGATAGCAGCCGCCATGCTGCCACTTGAGCACCGGCGCGGCCACCTGGGCGGCGGCGGGCGCCGCCGCCAGAATGATGGCGATGGCGAGGAGCGAGGAGCGCGTCGGCACGCGGGTCACAGCGCGCAAACGGTACACCAACGGCGGGGCGTCCCGGCCGCGCGCGCCGCGGCTCCGTCCGGCGAGCCGGCCGGGATTCCGCCGCGAGCCCTCGAACCGCCGGGGCGCCGAATCACCCGCCGCGCCACCGCCAGTCGAGCGGCTCGATAACTCCGCAGGCCGCCAGCGCGCCGCCGGCGCAGCCGGCCGCCCGACCGTCCGGGCAGTAGGTCTCCGGATCGACGTGGACGATGAAACGCGTCGCCTTTGGGGGCAAAAAGCGTCAGCGACCCGACGACAAGGTGACGCGCCTGGTACGCCGAGGCGATCACGGCGGCGGCGCCGCCGAGGTCCGCGACCAACGGCGACGAGTACCACCTGCCGCCTTGCCACCTCGCCTGCACGGCCATCGGGACAGTTCGTCCTGCCTCCTGACCGGGTCCGCATCTCACGCGCTCGGGGAGGCGGAGTCAGACGTCGCTACGAAAGGCTGAGCGAGCTCAAGTCGCTCCAAGGTGGGTCGAAACCCGACTCCACCTCGATGAAAGCTGCCGGCCAATTCTCGAACGAGCTTGAGGATAATCTCCGCCCTCTCCCGCTCAGGTTGATTGTCCGTGCTCTGCACAAGCTCCTGATAGCGATCGAATCGTTCCGTTGCCAACTTCAGCTCCGCTCCACCCGCCAGGAGAGTCGCCTCGTAAAGCTCAGTCACGTATCGTTCGCGGAACTTCTCGATCGGCAGGGCATCAAACACTGTCAGCACTGCCTCCAGATCGATGGTGCGGCTTTGGAGGCCGTAATAGAGAGCCGGCTTCCAGCCCCGCAAGAACACGAGAATACCGAGCGCTTCCTCAAACAGGAAATGGTTACGCGGGATCGTTTGGAGCACGATTCTAAGCCGAGACACGATCTGCAACTGCTCGCGCAGGCTCAGATTGGCAGCAGCAAGGAGGACACCGAGCACCTCCCGCAGGCCAGCCAACTCCTCTCGTGGCTGTGCGGTCTTGCGTCCGAGGATCAGGGTCTCGACGCCCAGCACCTTGAACAGATGTTTGGACACTAGTGTCCGGCTAGAAGTCGAACAGAATCAGTTGTTTGCGCTGATCCATCC
>CAZNIX010000065.1:0-14572 GCA_964573125.1 uncultured Thermoanaerobaculia bacterium | reverse complement strand
GGCGCCGGAGCCGCCCGCGCCGGCGGCGCCGCTCCAGGTCACGCTCGATTTCACCCAGGAGTGCTGGGTCGAGCTGGTGATCGACGGCCGGCGCCGGATCAGCGAGCTGCACGCCCCGGGCGAGTCGCTCCAGGTCGACGCCGAACGGAGCGTAGTGCTGGCCAACATCGGCAACGCCGCGGGGGTCGAGGTGCAGGTCAACGGCGAGCCCTTCCCGCTTCCCGCCGACGGCCGGGTAGTGCGCGACGTGCGCATCGAGCTGGCGCCGGAGGCCGGCGCCGGCGCCGGCGCGGCGTTCCCTTGAGCGAGAGCTCCCTGCCCCTGACCGCCCGGCTGCGCGCCGGCGAGAGCCCCGAACTGCTCAAGCTCGCGGCCCGCGGCCTGCTGCCGGTCGAGCCCGACGAGCTGATCCCGGTGCAGGTCGCGCTCGCCCGCGGCGACGATCCCGAGCTCGCCGCCGAGGCGTCGTCGTCGCTGCGCCAGCTCTCGTCGCGGCTGGCCGCCGCCTACCTCGAGCGCGCCGCCGGCCCCGAGGAGATGGCCTACTTCGCCCTCGAGATCGGCCACCCGCGGCTGGTCGAGGCCGTGCTGCGCCGGCGCGACGCGCCGCGCCCGCTGCTCGTCGCGCTCGCCGCCACCCTGCCCCCGGAGCTGCAGGAGGCGCTGCTGCTGCGCCAGGACGCGGTGGTCGAGGAGCCGGCGATCCTCGACGCCCTGGAGCACAATCCCCGCCTTTCGGCCTACACCCGCCGCCGCATCGGCGAGTTCCGCGAGCACCTGCTGCCCCGGCGCCGCCGGGCCCGGCCCGAGGCGGAGGAGGAGGCGCCGGAGGAGGCGACCGACGCGGAGGTCTCCGCGGCGGTGGCCGCGGTCAAGGCGGCGCGGCCGCCGGGGGCGGGGGTCGAGGCGATCGAGCACGAGGAGGCCCTCGGCCTCGCCGAGTCGGAGCTGCGCTCGCTGCCGGTGTCGGTGCGGCTGCGCCTCGCGCGCGGCGCGCCGCGCGTGCTGCGCGGGATCATGCTGCGCGACCCCAACCCCCAGGTCGCGATCCACGTCCTGCGCACCAACGCGCTGTCCGACGCCGAGGTCGAGCAGATCGCGGGCAACCGCACCATCGACGAGGAGGTGCTCGAGTACATCAACAACCACCGCGGCTGGATCCGCAAGTACCCGATCCTGCGCGCGCTGGTGGCCAACCCGCGGACCCCGATCTCGACCGCGGTGCGGCTGGTCCCGCGGCTGTCGGTGCGCGACCTGCGCCAGCTCTGGCGCGACCGCAACGCCGCCCAGGCGGTGCGCGACACCGCCGGCCGGTTGTATAGAATCAAGCGCTTGTAGAACTTCGATCCGGGCGCTCCCGCGGAGCCGCCCACCGAGCGCTCGTGCCCAACTATTACAACATCCTCGGCCTGCCGCGCAACGCGACCGAGCAGCAGATTCGCGACCGCTTCCGCCAGCTCGCGCGCCAGCGCCACCCGGACCGTTTCCAGGGCGAGGAGAAGGAGCGCGCCGAGGTCGAGTTCCAGAAGATCACCGAGGCGCTCAACGCGCTCTCCAACCCCGAGCGACGGCGCGTCCACGACCTCGAGCTGGCGCGCCCGGAGAGCCAGCGCCAGGGGGTCGACAAGGAGCAGCTCGCCCGCGTCTACCTGCAGCGCGGGGTGCGCGCGTTCCGCGACGGCAACTACCTCGAGGCCGCCGACAACTTCGACCGCGCGACCAAGGCCGATCCCGACAACGCCCAGACCTGGTACAACCTGGCGCTGGCGTGCGAACACCAGGTACGCTGGCGCTCGCGGGCGATGGCGGCGATCACGCGGGCCTGCGAGCTGGAGCCGATGAAACCACAGTACTTGCGCGCGGCGGGGCGGATCTTCGGCCAGGCGGGGGTCACGAGCAAGGCGATCTCCTATCTCGATCAGGCGCTCAACTGGGGCGGCGCCGATCCCGAGGTCGAGCGCGAGATCAAGCGCCTGGAGAGCGACAAGCGCGCCCGCGGCGGGCGGATCGGGAAGGCGGAGTGATGCTCCGGGTCAACGCCTCGGGGACGTCCGACCGCGGGCTCGCCCGTACCCACAACGAGGACTGCTTCGAGATCGACCGCGCGCAGAACCTCTACCTGGTCGCCGACGGCATGGGCGGCCACCGCCACGGCGAGGTCGCCTCGAAACTCGCGGTCGACACCATCCGCGGCTTCCTCGCCCAGGTCGCGGGCGGCGAAGCGACCATGCCGACGCTGCCCGAGCCCCGGCTCGGCCGGCAGGCCAACCTGCTCAAGATGGCGGTGCGCCTGGCCCACGACGAGGTGATCCGCGCGATCCGCGAGGACGCCCGCCTGGCCGGCATGGGCACCACCGTGGTCGCGCTCAGCTTCGACGGCTCGACCGCCTCGGTGGCGCACGTCGGCGACAGCCGCGCCTACCTGGTGCGCGGCGGCGCCCTGCAGCTCCTGACCCAGGACCACACCTGGGTCAACGAGCAGGTCACCGCCGGCTTCCTCTCCCACGACCAGGCGCGCATCCACCCGCTCAAGAACGTGGTCACGCGCGCGCTCGGCGGCGAGAGCCGGCTCGAGGTCGACGTGCGCGAGATCGAGGTCGAGCCCGGCGACCTCTACCTGCTGTGCTCCGACGGGCTGACCACCATGCTCAGCGACGGCGAGATCGAGCGCTGCGCCCAGGCCGACGGCTCGCCGCAGGAGATCTGCCGCGCGCTGGTCGACGCCGCCAACCGCCGCGGCGGCCTCGACAACGTCACGGTCGTCGCGCTGCAGATCGAGGACGGGCCGCATCAGGAGCCGAAGGCGTAGCCGTCGCGGGCGCGCACCTTGAGCGTCGGGTCCTTGACCCGCACCGTCACGTCCTGGAACCCCGACTCGCCCGCCGGGTGCTCGGCGCGGTAGGAGAGCAGGTAGTAGCCGCTGTTCTCCTGAGCGATTTCCGCCAGCGGCGCGCCGTAGCTGACGGCGTTGAAGAAGTAGCGCCCGCCGGTCTCGTTCGCCAGGCTGCCGAGCGAGCCCTCGAGGGTGTGGCGGACGTCGACCGGGGTCAGATCGAGCGTGTAGACCGCGACGTTGTTGTCGTTGAGCGCGCGCACCATCGGCTTCCAGTAGCGCGACTCCTCGCGGTAGACGCCGAAGCGGTCGGTCTCGCCGAGGCCGATCGAGAACAGCAGCAAGTTCTTGCGCCCGGGGACGTGCCCGGCGGCCTCGGCCACCTCCTCGAGCGCGCTGTAGATGCGCGTCGTCCGGTCGCGCAGCTCGTCACCGGAGGGGAGGTGAGCGGCGAGCGACGGCTCCTCGCCGTCGCCGCGCCGGGACGGCCAGTTGCCGCCTTCCTTGCCCGCCGCCGCGGCGTCGATCGCCGCCGAGAGCGCCGCGCGGTCGCGGCTGAAGTCCTGGTGGAGCTTCAACTTGAAGTCATAGGAGACGACCGCCACCCAGTCCGCCGGCGCCAGCGCCTCGGCGAGCCAGCGCCTGGCCTCGCGCGCGGCGCGGAGCTGCTGGCTGAGGAGGTCGATCGACCCGCCCTGGTTCTTGCGCTGGTCCTCGAACAGGAGGATGAAGTAGCGGTCACGCGGGACGGTGTCGATCGCCGCGCCGCGCGCCGCGATCGCCGCCGCCACCCCCTCCGTGCCGCCGATCAGCTCGCTCGACGAGTAGAACGTCGCCCCGGTCAGCGTGACCGGCTCGCCGTCCTCCTCGACCACGAAATCGTCGGGCGCGAGCCCGACGACCGGGTTGCCCCGGGCGTCGGTCACCAGCACGTCGAGCAGCACCTCCTCGACCTCGATCCGCTCCCCGAACTCCGGCCGCTCCTGGTCGCGGGCGTCCTGCCCGGAGGCCACCGCGGCGCCCGCCAGCGCCACCGCCAGCGCGGCGCCGGCGGCGAAAAGCCCCGTGTTCATCGGTTGGAGTCTCATCGCACGCACCTCCTTCTCCGCCATTAGAAGCAAGGAGCAGACCAGCAAGGGCCGACGCCGGCGGCAGCAGGCCGACGACCCGGTGGGGAGCAGGCCTACGCGCGCCCTTAAGGGCGCGTGTGCGGGGCCGAAGGCCCCGGACTCGGGGGAGGGGTCCCCGCAGGACCGCGCTCCTGCGGGGAGGGGGACTGGAACAGGCCCCCTCAAAAAGACGCTACGCGCCGCCGAAGGCGGCGTAGAAGCCGCCGGCGTCGGCCACCTTGCGCAGCGCGGCGCCTGGCTCGTAGCGCGGGCCGACGGTGCGGGCGAAGCGCTCGAGCGTGGCCACCGCGCGCGCCGGGCCGTAGGAGTCGGCCCAGCGGCAGGGGCCGCCGCGGAAGGGCGGAAAGCCGGTGCCCATGATCATCGCCAGGTCGACCTCGCCGGAGCCGGCGACCAGCCCCTCGTCGAGGCAGCGCGCCGCCTCGTCGACCATGCGCAGCACGGCGCGCTCGACCAGCGAGCGGGCGTCGGGCTCGGCGATCCGGGGCTCGAGCCCGAGCAGCCGGTAGATCTCCGGGTCGGGGCCCTTGCGCTCGCGGCCCTCGAAGCGGTAGAAGCCGGCGCCGCTCTTGGCGCCGAGCCGGCCGGCGCCGGCGGCGGCGTCGATCCAGGAGGGGAGCGGCAGGCGGTCGCCGAACGCCGCGTGGAGGGTGTGCGCGACCTCGTTCGCGACGTCGATTCCGACCTCGTCGCCGAGCGCGATCGGCCCCACCGGCATCCCCCAGTCGAGCATCGCGCGGTCGACGTCCTCGATGCGGTGGCCCTCGTCGAGCAGCCAGAGCGCCTCGATCGAGTAGAAGCCGAGGAGCCGATTGACCAGGAAGCCCGGCCCCTCCTTGACCCGCACCGGCACCTTGCCCAGGCGCTGGGTGAGCGCGAGCACGGTCGCCAGCGCCTCGGGGCTCGTGCGCGGGCCGGCGATCACCTCGACCAGCGGCATCTTGTGCACCGGGTTGAAGAAGTGCATCCCGACCACCCGCTCCGGGCGCGGCACGTCGCGCGCGATGGCGTCGATCGAGAGCGCCGAGGTGTTGGTCGCGAGCACGGCGTCCGCGGGCGCCGCGGCGGCGACCTCGGCGAACACCTTCTGCTTGACCGCGAGCTTCTCGACGATCGCCTCGATCACTACGTCGGCGCGGCCGAAGCCGTCGTAGGCGAGGGTCGGCGAGACGAGCGCGAACCGGCGCGCCGCCTCGGCGCGGCCGAGCCGCCGCCGCTCGACGAGCTTGCCGAACAGCGACCCCGCGGTCGCCATGCCCGCGGCCAGGGCGCCGGCGTCGATGTCCTTGAGCCGCACCGGGACCTGCGCCTCGTGGGCGAGGAGCTGGGCGATGCCGCCGCCCATCGCGCCCGCGCCGAGCACCGCCGCCGCGCGCACCGGGCGCGGCTTGGCGCCCTCGACCGCGGCCTTCTTCGCCGCCTCGCGCAGCCGGAAGACGTGGATCAGGCTCTTGCAGATGCCGGAGACCGCGAGGTCGGCGTCCAGCCGCGCCTCGGCGTCGAACCCCGCTTCTCGCCCCCCCTCGAGGCCCGCGCGCACCGCCTCGAGCGCGGCGAGCGGGGCCGGGTAGTGGCCGCGGGTGCGCTCGAGCACGCTCTTCCTCGCCTGGTCGAAGACCACCTTGCGCCCGAGCGGGTTGCGGGACAGGAGCAGCTCCTTGAACCCGGTGTCGGCCTTCGGCCGCGCGCGGTCGAGGCGCGCGCGGGCGAAATCGCGGACGTGGCCGAGGAAGCCCGCCGCCGGCATCAGGGCGTCGACGAGCCCGATCTTGAGCGCTTTTTTCGCGCGCAGGCCCGAGCCGCCGAGGATGACGTCGAGCGCCGCGGTCAGCCCGACCAGGCGCGGCAGGCGGGTGCAGCCGCCCCAGCCGGGGAGGATGCCGAGCTGGACCTCGGGCAGGCCGATCCGGGTGCGCTCGGCGTCGGACGCCACCCGCCAGCTCGAGGCGAGCGCGATCTCGGTGCCGCCGCCCATGCAGGCGCCGTCGATCGCCGCCACGGTCGGGAACGGCAGCGCCTCCCAGGCCGCGAACAGCCTCTGGCCGAAGCGCGAGCCGGCCTCGGCCTCGGCGCGGTCGGTGACGCCCGCGATCAGGTCGAGGTCGGCGCCGGCGATGAACCCCTTCGCCTTGCCCGAGAGGAAGACCAGGCAGCCGATCTCGCCGCCGCGCCCGGCGAGGCCGGCGACGACCGCCCCGAGCTCCTCGAGCGCGGCGCGGTCGAAGACGTTGACCGCCCGCCCGGGGGCGTCGAAGGTCAGCGTGGCGAGGCGGTCGGCGCCGATGGCGAGCTGGAAGGCGGTCACGATGGTCTCCTCGCGGTGATCAGTGCACTTCGGCTGGCGCGCGGCCACCCGCGCGGCGAGCCGCGGGTCGCCGCGCGCTACGCCCCCGGCTCCTGGCCGTAGAGCGCCTCGATCTCGGCGGCGTACTTCCGGTCGATCACCCGCCGCTTGACCTTCTGGGTCGGGGTCAGCTCGCCGGTCTCGACCGAGAAGTCGTCCGGCAGGAGCGTCCAGCGGACGATCTGCTCGTAGTGCGCGAGCCCCTCGTTGACGCGCGCGACCTCGCCGGCGTAGAGCGCGCGCACCTGCGGGTTCTCGACCAGCGCCCTGCGGTCGCCGGCGGCGACGCCGTGCTGCGCCGCCCACGCCTCGAGGCTCTCGAAATCGGGCACCAGGAGCGCCGCGAGGTACTGGCGCCGGTCGCCGAGCAGCACGGCGTGGCCGATCAGCGGGCTCGCGCGGAGTTGGTTTTCGATCGGCGCCGGGGCGACGTTCTTGCCGTAGGCGTTGACCAGGATCTCCTTCTTGCGGTCGGTGATGCGCAGGAAGCCGTCCTCGTCGAGCGCGCCGATGTCGCCGCTGTGGAACCACCCCTCGGCGTCGATCGCCTCGGCGGTCGCCTCGGGGTCGTTCCAGTACCCCTTCATCACGTTCGGGCCGCGGACCAGGATCTCGCCGTCCTCGGCGATCCGCACCTCGACGCCGGGGATCGGCTTGCCGACCGTGCCGAGCTTGAGCGCGCCCGGGGTGTTGACCGCGACGACCGGCGCGGTCTCGGTCAGCCCGTACCCCTCGTAGATCGCGATGCCCGCGCCCCAGAAGAACTCCGCGACGTCGCGCCCGAGCGGCGCGCCGCCCGAGACCGCGAACTCGAAGCGCCCGCCGAGCCGCTCCTTGATCTTCGAGAACACCAGCCCGTCGGCGATCGCCAGCTCGAGCCCGAGCAGGCCCGAGGGGTGGTCCTGGCGCAGGCGGTCGGGGAGCGCCGCCCGTCCCACCTTCTCGGCCCAGGCGAAGATGCGCCGCTTGAGCGCCGAGGCCGCGGCCTGCTCGCGCACCTTCGCGAGCACCTTCTCGTAGACCCGCGGCACCGAGACGAAGACGTGCGGGCGGACCTCCTGGAGGTTCTGCGCCACCGCCTGCACCGACTCGGCGTAGGCGATGGTCAGGCCGCGGTAGAAGTAGGTGTAGGTGACCATGCGCTCGAAGACGTGCGAGAGCGGGAGAAAGGAGAGCGCGGTCTGGTCGCCGCGGATGTCGAGCAGGGTGAGCGCGGTGCAGACGTTGGAGACGAAGTTGCGGTGGGTGAGCATCGTCCCCTTGGGCCGGCCGGTGGTGCCGCTGGTGTAGACCAGGCTCGCGAGGTCCTCGGCCCCGACCGCGCGCGCCGTCGCCTCGAAACCGTCGGGATCGGCGTCGGCGCCCGCTTCGAGCGCGGCGGCGAACGTCGTCATGCCGTCGCCGCCGTCGATCGTCCCGGCTCCCTCGCTCTCGATGAGCACGAAGCGCTCGACCGCCGGCAGCTCGCCGCGGCGCGCGAGCAGGTCGGCGAGCATCGCCCGCCGGTGGACGAACGCGACCTTCGCGCCGCTGTCGTGGATCACGTAGGCGGCCTGCTCGGGGAGCAAGGTGGGGTAGACCGGCACCGTCGCGGCGCCGCGGCAGAGGGTGGCGAAATCGACCACCGGCCAGTGCGGCCCGTTGTCGGCCACGAGCGCCACCCGGTCGCCCGGCGCGACCCCCCAGCGCTCGAGCGCGCGTGCGATCCGCCGCACGCGGTCGACCAGCTCGGCGGTCGAGATCGGCCGATACTGGCCTTGATTTCCTGGGCCGCCCTCCTTGACCAGCAGGTGGTCGGGCTTGTGGTGCTCGGCCGTGACCAGGAAGAGGTCGGCCAGGGTCTTCATCGCCATGCGCGCCTCCCCGGACTCCATGGGGGAGCGGCATTCTACCCGGGATGGGGTCGCGGTCGGCCTTCGTGGCGGGTCGTCAAAGGTCCCGAGGCCTGGATAGACTCGCGGGAGCCGATCCTCAGGAGAAAGCCATGAGCCCTGCCGAGCGCCCCTCGACCTTCAGCTTCCGCTGCCCGGCGATCCGGGAGCTCGCCGCCGTCTGGATGCTGCTCTTCGCCGCCGTCCCGGCGTCGGCCGAAGACCCTGCGATCCTGATCCGCGACGTCCGCATCTTCGACGGCGTCCGTCCGGAGCTGACGGCGGGGCACGTGCTCGTCGAAGGGCGGAGGATCGCTCGCGTCTCGACGGAGCCGATCGAGCCGCCGGAGGGCGCGCGGGTGATCGACGGCGCGGGGCGGGTGCTGTCTCCGGGTCTGATCGACCTCCACGTCCACCTGACGCTGGCCATGCCCGCCGACCAGGTCCGCGTGCATCCGTGGGTGGCGGGCGCGCTGGCGGGCGACGCCGCCGAGTTCTTCCTGCACCACGGCTTCACCACCGTGCGCGACGCCGGCGGCACCCATCCCGACCTGGCGCGGGCCGTCGAGAGCGGTCTGATCGAGGGGCCGCGCATCTTCCCGTCGGGCGCGGTGGTGTCGCAGACGAGCGGCCACGGCGACTTCCGTCTGCCCGACGAGCCCCATCCGACGCTCGCCGGGTGCGGTGCCGGCCACGTCCAGGGCTCGGGGTTCGCCGTGCTCGCGGACGGCGTGCCCCAGACCCTCGCGGCGGTGCGCGAGAACCTGCGTCACGGTGCCACGCAGATCAAGATCATGGGCGGGGGAGGCGTCGCCTCGGCCTACGATCCGATCCACACCCTCCAGCCTTCGCCGGAGGAGATCCGCGCCGCGGTGCAGGCGGCGAGCGACTGGGGCACCTATGTCACCGCCCACGCCTACACCAGCGAGGCCATCCGGCGGCTGGTCGACAACGGCGTCGAGATGATCGAGCACGGCCTGCTGATGGACGAGGAGACGGCGAGGCTCTGCGCCGAGAAGGGCATCGTCGTCAGCACGCAGGTGCTCGTCTTCCGGCTCGGCACCGAGATGCCCGGTCTCACCGAGGAGAACCGCCGCAAGATGCAGCAGGTCCTCGAGGGGCAGGACCGGCTGATGGGGTACGTCAAGAAGTACGGTCTGAAGATCGGCTTCGGCACCGACCTGGTGTTCGGCACCCACGTCCGCCTGGCCGACGAGTTCGTCGCCCGGCGCGACTACTTCGAGCCCGCCGAGATCATGCGCCAGGCCACCTCCGAAAGCGCCGAGATCATCCGCATGGCCGGCAAGCTGAATCGCTACGAGAGCTTCGGCGAGATCCGCGAAGGCTGGCTCGCCGACCTCCTGCTCATCGACGGCAATCCGCTCGAAGACGTCTCGCTCTTCCAGCGGCCCGAGGAGACGCTCGACCTGATCATGAAGGCAGGCCGCGTGGTGGTCGACCGGACCGTCGACAGCACCGGCGAAACAGACTGAACGAGAGAGTCGAGATACTGGTCGGGGCGAGAGGATTTGAACCTCCGGCCTCACGGTCCCGAACCGTGCGCTCTACCAAGCTGAGCTACGCCCCGACATCAGAGGAGCGGGCCGCCCGGAGGCGGCCGGCGGACACCCGCCGGACGCCAGGGGCGCTCGCGGGAAGGGGAGAGGATACCGCCCGCACGCTGCGAGGTCAAGCGCGCGCCGGCCAACCGAATCGCCGCCTGGAACGGCGACCGTCCCGACTTGACACGGGCGCGACCGAGGCGTAAGTTCTGCGGATGACGCTTGCTTCAGCGCGCACGAAGTTCTGGGCTCGGCGCGGCTCATGCGCACGCTCAAGACCTTGAAGACGTGGCACTATGAAACGGGACGGTGTTGAGGATAGACCCGACCGTGGCGCCGTGAGCGTCAGCGGAGACAACCCGATTCGGAAGCCAGAGGACGATCTCCTCGGCCGGGCAAAGGTCGCTCGCTCGTTCGCAGAGCAAGTCCTCTCGCTGGATGTGGCCGAGGGTGTCGTCGTTGGCGTTCTTGGCCCTTGGGGCTCGGGCAAGACCTCGTTTGTCAATCTTGCGCGGGCACACTTAGAACGCGGCGCAGTCGCGGTCCTCGAGTTCAATCCCTGGATGTTTAGCGGTGCGGAACAACTCGTCGCGTCGTTCTTCGTCGAGCTTTCCGCACAGCTTAAGCTCCGCCCTGGGCTTGCTGAAGTTGGCGAGGACCTGGAGGATTACGGCGAGATCTTCTCTGGGATGGGCTGGCTGCCTCTCGTTGGTCCGTGGATCGAGCGCGGTCGAGCGGCCACCAAGTTTCTGGCGAAGATCCTCCAGCGCAGGAAGGCGGGCGTAAGCGGTCGCCGGGCGAAGGTCGAGAAGGCCCTTGCTGCCCTCAACAAGCCCGTGGTCGTCGTCCTCGATGACATCGACCGGCTGACCACCCCCGAGATCCGGGACATCTTCAAGCTCGTTCGGCTGACCGCGAACTTCCCAAGCGTAATCTACATCGTGGCGTTCGACCGTGTCCGAGTGGAGGAAGCTCTCGCAGAGCATGGAATCCCTGGCCGTGACTACCTCGAGAAGATCCTGCAGGTGGGCGTTGACCTACCCGCAGTGCCGGCCCACGTGCTGAATAAGCAGATCTTCGATGCGATAGACAATGTGCTTTCCAAGATCGACAACACAGGCCCCTTTGATCAGAATGTCTGGCCCGACCTCTTCATGGAGGTCATTAGGCCACTCCTCAGGAACATGCGGGATGTGCGCCGCTATGCGGCTGCTGTCTACGGTACGGTAAGAGACCTCGATGGCTTGGTCGCGCTGGCAGATGTGCTCGCACTCGAAGCTGTTCGCGTCTTTCTTCCCGACGTGTTCCGCCAGCTGCACGGAGCGGTAGACGCACTTACCACGACCTCCGACCTCAACTACGGCCGCGGAGATGCACCGCACCTGAAAGAGCAGATCGACCATTTGATCGAGGCTTCCGGCGGTCGCGCCGATGTCGTGCGGGCACTCATCCATCGGTTGTTCCCGGGAGGGCAACGGCACGTTGGCGGCTCCAACTACGGAGCTGATTGGACGGACCGGTGGCTTCGGGAGCGGCGTGTTGCGCATGAAGACGTACTTCGCCTGTACCTCGAGCGCGTTGTCGGTGAAGGTCTTCAGGCGTTCACCGAGGCCGAGCGGGCTTGGCCCTTAATGTCCGACCGCCGGGCTTTTGATAGCTACCTCCGCTCCCTTGACGCCGAAAGACTGCAGGATGTCGTCGCATCGCTAGAGGTGTACGAGGAGCAATTCTCCCCTGAGCACATAGTTTCGGGCAGCGTCGTCCTGCTCAATCTTCTGCCAGAGTTGCCTGAGCGTGAACGAGGGATGTTCGGTTTTGATACCCGGATGGTCGTAGGACGAGTCGTGTACCGTCTCGTACGTTCGCCTAAGGATCCCGGTGCGATAAAGGAAGCCGTTCGAGAGATACTACCTCAGCTCACCACCCTGTCCGCGAAAAATCAGCTTATCACGATCGTTGGATACCGAGAAGGAGCGGGTCACGAGCTCGTCTCAGAAGAGGCAGCACGTAAGTTTGAGGAGTCTTGGCGTGCCGAGGTCCGCTCGGCGACGCCTGATCTTTTAGCCAAGGAAAGCGACCTCCTCAGGACCCTGCTCCTTACGAAGCAAGACGCGGGCGACGCGGAACCGGCACTTGATATCCCCGACTCACCCCACGTCACTCTTGCGCTCCTGCGATCAGCGCGTAGCGACGTGCGGAGTCAGGCGATGGGAAGCCGCGCCGTTCGCCGATCCCCCCGTCTCGCGTGGGACGTATTGATCGAGTTGTATGGCAACGAGGACACGCTCAAGGAACGGATCGACAGGTTGAAAGCAACGCAGCCGGAGGGGGTCAGTGGGCTACTGGAATTGGCCGCCAAATACCTCGGTGGCTGGAGGCCCGGCGATTTCGGCGAGGGTTAGCATGGCACCTTGGCATAACACACCGGTGGAGCGGTCGCTCTTCGCGCACCGCTCAACGGCAGGGCCGTTGGCCGGCGACGATACGCTCGTTCGTGATGGCTGACCAGAGGAGGTCCGCATGAAGTACAAGGTGGCACTTCGCAGTACAGAGGAAGGCTTCAGCGTCTCGGTCCCTGGGCTCCCAGGCTGTTGGTCCCAGGGTAGTACCGAGGTCGAGGCATTGGAGAACATCGAGGACGCTATCCGCGAGTACCTCGCGGTCGTCGCCGAGCAACTGAAAGAGGTTGAAGTTCGAGAAGTTGAAGTTGCCGTTTAGCCGTGCCGAAGATACCTGGAATCAGCCACCGACGAGCAGTCCGAACCCTTCGGAAGGTCGGATTCGTGGTTGCCCGCGAAGGGCGGAGGCACATTGTAATGACCGGTGGAACGCGGATCGTCACCATCCCACGTCACAACCCCATCGACGCATACACGATGGGGGGCATAGCGCAGGACGCCGGCCTTGATCCCGACACCTTCAAGAAGTTGCTATAGCCGGGTTCAGCGGCCAACCAAGCCCCTGCACCTGACGGCTGACGCCGCCGGTGAGTGGTAGATTCGTTGTGCGGCCGGGGACGAAGAACGGCGGATGAAGTGATGAGATGAGGGAAGAAGACAGGGGGGAGCGGAAGCGAGCCCCCAGAATTGTCATGAATTGGAAGGGAATCTCTCCCGATGGCCGGAAGGGGGGTGACGGCGGTATCGTGGAGTCACCGGTCATGATGACCTCGCTTCGGGCAGTGAATGAAGCTGGTGCACACCGTCATCTGGGCCTTCTTCGTCGCCTGCATTCTGGCGATCCCGCTCTTCACGATGCTCTCTCGATTCCGCCTGACAGCCCGCTTCGTCGCGATCGTCGCCGTGGAGGTGGCGGTGCTTCTGCTCAACGGGATGACCTGCCCCTTGACCGACGTGGCGGCTCGATACACGGACGACCGGCGCGCGAACGAACTTCGACATCTACCTGCCCGAGTGGCTCGCCCGTGGATGAGGAAGAGGGTCCGCTGCTGCACGGCAGGTGCAACGGAGCAGGAGCGGCGGTCCTTCGACGGAACCTGCCGGAAGCTGGTCGAGTTCCTCGGGCACGAGGCGGATGGCGCCTGACAATGGTGATCCGGCAGGCAACGGGGGATTCGGATCTGTTGCGGCCCGTCACCCCACCCGCAGCGCCCGCGCCGGCTCGATCGCCAGCGCCCGCCTCGCCGGCAGGGCCGCCGCGGCGGCCGCGACCGCCGCGAGCACTGCGGCCACGGTGACGAAGGTCGCGGGGTCGGTGCCGGCGACGCCGTAGAGCTGGCTCTCGAGGAGGCGGGTGCCGGCCGCGGCGAGCGCGAGGCCGGCGGCGACGCCGGCGGCGACCGGGGCCAGGCTCTGGCCGAGGACGAGGGCGAACAGACGGCGGGTCGAGGCGCCGAGGGCGATGCGCACCCCCAGCTCGCGGGTGCGCTGGCCGACGAAGTAGGCGAGGATGCCGTAGACCCCGACCGCCGCGAGGACCAGGCCGAGGGCGCCGAGCAGCGCGAGCAGCACGCCGTTGAAGCGCTCGGCGGCGAGCGCGTCGGCCCGCCGCCCGGCGAGGGTGGCGACGTCGTAGAGCGGCAGGTCGGGGTCGATCCGCGTCACCGCCCGCGAGAGCGGCTCGGCGAGGGCGGCCGGGTCGCCCTCGGCGCGGGCGACCACCGCCATCGAGCCCTGGAGCCAGGTCCAGGCGGCGTCGGGCTCCTGGCCGAGCGGCAGGTAGAACGCCGGGCCCTCGTCCTGGCCGAGGCCGCGGAAGCGGACGTCGCCGACCACGCCGACGACCTCCTTGTAGGGCGGCGCGCCGTCCGGCCCCGGCTCCTCGCAGCACGCGACGCGCTTGCCGATCGCGTCCTCGCCCGGCCACGCGGCGCGTGCCAGCGCCTCGTTGATCACCATCACCTTGGGGGCGCCGGCGCGGTCGGCCGCAGTGAGCCGCCGGCCACGCACGAGGGGCAGCCCCAGGACGTCGAAGTAGTCGCTCGAGACCAAGCGGAAACCGGCGAGGATCACGCTCTCCTGGCTGAGCGGCCGCCCCTCCGGGAGCAGGCCGTTGCTGCCCGCCCCGCCGCCGAGCGGCACCTGGTTGGCGACCGCCGCCTTGGTCACTCCCGGTAGCGCCTCGACCTCCTCGAGCAGGCGGGTGAACGCGGCGCGGGTCGCCTCGCCCGGCGGGTAGCTCGCCCCCGGCAGCGCGACCCGGCCCGAGACCACGCCCGCCGGCTCGAAGCCGACATCGACCCGCGCCAGCGCGGCGCCGGTGCGCAGCAGGAGCCCGGCGCCGACCAGGAGCGCGACCGCGAGCGCGACCTCGACCGCGACCAGGACCGCGCGCAGCCGGTCGCGGCGGGCGACGGCGCCGGCGCCGCCGGC
>CAZNIX010000064.1:0-14614 GCA_964573125.1 uncultured Thermoanaerobaculia bacterium | reverse complement strand
CGCGGCCGGGGAGCAGCAGCGCCATGCCGGCGCCGGCGAGGGCGTCGGCGATCGCGCCGCCGATCGCGCCCGAGGCGCCGGTCACCAGCGCCGCCTTGCCCGCCAGCTCGGTCGTCTCGCTCATCCTTCGTCCACCTCCGCGGGCAGGCCGGCCGCGGCGAGCGCCCGCGCCGCCGCCTCGACCTCGCCCGCCGGCTCGATTGCCTCGGTCATGCCTCGTCCACCTCCGCGAGCAGGCCGGCCGCGGCGAGCGCCCGCGCCGCCGCCTCGACGCGCGCGAACGGCAGACCCGAGCGCTCGGCGATCGCGAGCAAGTCGTGGTCGCCGTCGGCGAGGTTGAGCACCCAGAGCAGCGCGAGCTGGCGCTCGCGCCCCTCGCCGCCGCCGCCGGTCGCGGTGTAGAGCCCGCGGCGGCCGAGCTGGGGCTCGCCGTACGGCTCGAGGTTGCGGTACCTCCGGTTGGCCTCGAGCAGCGCCGCGACCTCGAGGTAGAGCGCGAGCGAGCCGGCGAGCGCCTCGGGCCGCACCAGCGCCAGGTCGTCGGCCGAGGTGTGGTACTCGGGGTAACGCCCCCACGGCGTGCGGGTGAGCGAGCCGACCGGCAGGTCGAAGCCGGGCGAGCAGTACTGGCGCTCGTCGTAGCCGTAGGGGACCCAGTCTTCGATCACGGGGGCTTCGATCACGGGGGCTTCGATCACGGGGGCTTCGACCACGCCGCCGTCGATCACGGGGGCTTCGACCGCGCCGCCGTCGATCACGGCGGCCTCGACCGCGCCCGCGTGGTCTCCGGCGGTGTCTCCGCCGCGCGCTGCGAACAGGTGGGCGACCGCCCGGTCGATCGTCGCGTCGCCGCGCCGGCTCTTCTTGTAGTGGAAGCGGCCCGGGTCGCCGAGGTTGGCGGCGACCAGGCCGTGGGCGATCCGACCGGCGCGCTCGCGGTTGCCGGCCAGCCAGACGATGGCGCCGATCGTGCCCGGGAGCCAGAGGAAGCGCCAGCCGTGCCGGCGCTCGACCCCGGCGAGCGCGCGCGCCAGCGAGAGCGTGACCGCCAGGCCGGAGAGGTTGTCGTTGGCGAGCGAGGGGTGGCAGACGTGGCACGAGATCAGGACCTCGCGCGCCGCCTCCGGATCGGCGGCGCCCACGCCCGCGGTCGCCGGCAGGAACAGCTCGCCGTAGGTGAGCGACCCGGCGGGATCGAGCGTCGCGTCGATCGCCACCTCGTACTCCCCCTCGGGCAGCGCCTGCCGCACCCGGTGGGGGAGGCAGAAGCCCCACGCCTCCTGGTAGTAGGAGGTGCGGTAGGGGATGAGGTCGGGCTGCTCGGGGAGCGAGTGGAGGTGGGCGTCCAGCTCGGCGCGGCTCATGCGCGCGCGCACCGGCGCGCTGTAGCTCACGAGGTGCAGGGTGTGGTCGGCGAGGTCGACCACCCGGCGGCCGTCGGGCCCGGCGATCCACGCCTCCCGCACGTTCCACTCCGGCGGCACCGTCCAGTCGAGCGCCGGCGTGCCGCTCGGCACCTCGCGCACCTCGAGCGGGGCGATCTCGCGCGCCAGCGCCAGCGTGCGGCGGACGCCGTCGCCGGTGATCGAGCGGCAGAGCGGGAAGGCGCGCGCGATCCAGGCGTGCATCGCGGCGCCGGCGGCGGCGCGGTCGAGCGCGGCGAGCACCGCAGCGATGGTCGAGGCGGCCCCACCGGTCGCCGCCGGGGACGCCAGCCCAGGCGGCGCGGCCAAACCTCCCGCGTGCGCGGGAGCGCCGGCGTCGGGCAAGGGACGCCCGGGGGCCGGCCCGGTCGGCTCGGCGGGATCTCCCACACCCGGCGCATCGCGGCGCTTGGCGCTCACGGCTCGTTCTCCACCGCCACCCCCGGCGGCGCGCACGCCGCGAACGGCGGCAGCGCGAGGTCGCGCGCGGAGACCACGGTCGCCGGCAGCGGCCACGGGATGCCGACCTCGGGGTCGTCCCAGCGGAAGCCGCGGGCGCTCTCGGGGGCGAAAAACGCCGAGATCTGGTAGTGGATCTCGGTCGCGTCCTCGAGGGTCTGGAAGCCGTGGGCGACGCCGGGCGGGACGTAGAGCTGGTTGCCGGCCGCGGCCGACAGCTCGAGCGCGAACCAGCGGCCGCGGGTCGGCGAGCCCGCCCGCAGGTCGACCACGGCGTCGAACGCCGCGCCGCGCGTGCAGCGCACGAGCTTGGCCTCGGCGTCGGGGGCGATCTGGTAGTGCATGCCGCGCACGGCGCCGCGGCGGCGGGTGAGCGAGGTCGACGCCTGGGCGATCTCGATCGCCAGGCCGCGCGCCGCGAACTCCCGGCGGCAGAACGTGCGGGCGAAAAAGCCGCGTTCGTCCTCCCGGCGCTCGGGCGCGAGCACCCAGACGCCGGGCAGGGGCGCCGCGGTGAAGATCACCCGAAGACCTCCACCTCGGGCACCGCGACCACGAAGCGGCCGCCCCACTCCCGGATCCCCGCCATCTGGGCGGCGATCTCGGCGCGCAGGTTCCAGGGGAGGATCCAGAGGTAGTCGGGCCGGGTCTCGGCGATCCGCGCCGGCGCGTGGATCGGGATGCGGCACCCCGGGAGATACCGCCCCTGCTTGTGCGGGCTGCGGTCGACGGTGTAGGGGAGGAGGTCCGGCCCGATGCCGCACCAGTTGAGCAGCGTCGCCGCCTTGGCCGGCGCGCCGTAGCCGGCGACCGCGCGGCCGCGCTCGCGGGCGTCGAGCAGGAACGCGAGCAGGCGCCGCTTGAGCGCGCGCGCCTCCTCGGCGAACGCGCGGTAGGGCTCGGGCGTGGTCAGCCCGGCGCGCTCCTCGCGCGCGAGCAGCTCGGCCACCCGCCCGCCGGGCTCGGCGCCCTCCGCGCCGGCGTGGCGCGCGAGCACCCGCAGCGAGCCGCCGTGGGTCGGCAGCTCCTCGACGTCGACCGCCGCGAGCCCGTGCGCGGCGAGCACCGCGCGCGCGGCGGTGAACGAGAAGTACGAGAAGTGCTCGTGGTAGACGGTGTCGAGCTGCCGGCCCGCGATCAGCCGCAGCAGGTGCGGGAACTCGAGCGAGAGCGCGCCCGCCGGCTTGAGCAGCGCCGCGAGCCCGGCGGCGAAATCGTTGAGGTCGGGGACGTGGGCGAGGACGTTGTTGCCGATCAGGAGGTCGGCCGCCTCGCCCGCCGCCGCCAGCTCGCCGGCGAGCCGGCGGCCGAAGAACTCGGTGACGGTCGGGATCCCCGCCGCCTCGGCCGCGGCGGCGACGTTGGCCGCGGGCTCGACGCCGAGCACCGGCACGCCGCGCGCGGCGAAGAAGCGCAGGAGGTACCCGTCGTTGCTCGCGATCTCGACCACCCGGCTCGCGGCGTCGAGCCCGTGGCGCTCGATCGCGGCCGTGGCGAAGCGCTCGGCGTGGGAGAGCCAGGAGTCGGAGTAGGAGGAGAAGTAGGCGTAGTCCGAGAAGATCTCCTCCGGCGTCGCGGCGGCCGGGAGCTGGACCAGCCAGCACCCCTCGCACACCCGGGCGTGGAGCGGGTAGAAGGTCTCCGGCCGCTCGAGGTCCGCGGGCTCGAGGTAGGCGTTGGCGAGCGGCGACACCCCGAGGTCGACGAACGTGAGCGCGAGCGGCCGGCCGCAGAACCGGCACGCCGGGCCCGGTGCCGGGGAGGGCGCCGCCGCGGTCAATCCCAGATCTTCCAGGGCGGCCGGCCCGAGCGCCACAGCTCGTTGAGGTGGAGGTAGTCGCGGTAGGTGTCCATCGGGTGCCAGGCGCCGCGGTGGCGGTGGACCGAGAGCTGGCCGTCGCGCGCGAGCCGGCCGAGCGGACCCAGCTCGAGGAACAGCCCGGGATCGTCGTTCAGGTAGTCGAAGACCGCGCGCTCGAAGACGAAGAAGCCGCCCGACACCCACCCCTCGGCGACCGTCGGCTTCTCGTTGAACTCGAGCACCCGGCCGTCGTCGCCGACCTCCATCTCGCCGTAGCGCGAGGTCGGGTTGACGCCGGTGACGGTGCCGATCCGCCCCGAGCGGCGGTGGAACTCGAGCAGCTCGTCGATCCGGACGTCGCCGACCGCGTCGCCATAGGTGAAGAAGAAGGTCGGGGTGTCGATGTAGCGGCGCACGCGCCAGAGCCGCGCCCCGGTCGCGGTGTCCTCGCCGGTCTCGGCGCAGGTCACGCGCCAGCCGTCGCGCGGGGTCTCGCCGTGGAACTCGAGCGGCCGGCTGCCATCGGTCGTGACCGTGAAGTCGCGCTCCAGCTCCTGGTAGCGGAGGAAGAACTGCTTGATCATCCACCCCTTGTAGCCGAGGCAGAGGATGAAGCGCTCGACCCCGAAGGAGGCGTAGATCTTCATGATGTGCCAGAGGATCGGCTGGCCGCCGATCTCGACCATCGGCTTCGGGCGGTACTCGGTCTCCTCGCGCAGGCGGGTGCCCTGGCCGCCGCACAGGATGACCACCGGGAGGTCGCGGAGCGCTGCGCGGTCGGCCATCGTTCGGCGGATGCTGCGCGGGTGGGGTGGGGGTCCGGGGTCGGGCGCGCGGCGGCGCCGGCCCGAAAACCGGCCTCGGCGCTGGGGTAGAATCCGCCCCCGTGGGCACGCCGGCAGCAGTTCTACCAGAAAGCCGCCCGGGTGTCGAACCCCGGGGCGGCGTCGCGGGCGCGGTCGCGACCGAGGAGCCGGCGGTGGACGCGGCGCCGTCGCCGGCCGGCGACGCGCCCGCGGTCAGCGTCCTGGTGCCCGTGCTCGACGAGGCGCCGACCGTCGGCGAGCTGGCGGCGCGGGTCGCCGCGGTGCTCGACCGGGCGGGCCGGAGCTTCGAGCTGGTGTTCGTCGACGACGGCTCGGCCGACGGCACCGCGGCCGCGGTGCGCGCCGCCCACGACGCCGACCCGCGGGTGCGGCTGGTCCGCCTGCGCCGCAACTTCGGCAAGGCGGCGGCGCTGACCGCCGGCATCGACGCCGCCCGCGGCGCCGTGCTGGTGACGATGGACGGCGACCTCCAGGACGATCCCGAGGAGATCCCGCGCTTCCTCGCCGCGCTCGAGGACGAGAGCCTCGACCTGGTATCCGGGTGGAAGCGGCGGCGCCGCGACCCGGCATCGAAGCGCTGGCCGTCCCGCCTGTTCAACTGGGTCACCCGCCGGCTGGCGCGCGTCGATCTCCACGACTTCAACTGCGGCTTCAAGGCCTACCGCCGGGAGGTGCTCGACGAGATCGCGATCTACGGCGAGCTGCACCGCTTCATCCCGGTGCTCGCGAGCCGGCGCGGCTTCGCGGTCGGCGAGATCGAGGTCACCCACCACCCGCGCCGCCACGGCGTCTCGAAGTACGGCCTCGACCGGCTGTACAAGGGCTTCCTCGACCTGCTGACCGTGCTGTTTCTGACCCGCTACACGCCGCGGCCGCTGCACCTCTTCGGGCTCGGCGGCGTGGTCTGCTTCCTCGCCGGCACCGGCATCAACGTCTACCTCGCGGTGCTCTGGTTCGGCGGTGAGTACCTCTCCAACCGCCCGCTCCTGCTGCTCGGAGCGCTGCTGATGATCCTCGGCATCCAGCTCCTGTCGACCGGGCTGATCGGCGAGATGATCACCCACTCCTCGTTCCGCCGGCGCGCCAGCTACTCGGTCCGTGAGCGCGTCGGCTGAGCGGCGCGCGCCCCCCAGGCCGCCGGTTCACCCGAGAGGCTCCGGTTCGGCGATGACCACAGCTTCGCACGCCGCCGCGCCGCTTGCGATCGCCGAGCGCTGGGCGCGGCGGCTGGTGTGCACGCGCACCGGCGCGACCGCGCCGCTCGACGAGCCGGCATTCCTGTCGCAGGCGGGGGCGCCGTGGCGGGTCGAGTACGACCTCGACCAGGCGAAGGGCGAGGCGCTTCGGCGGGCCCTCCCAGGGCGGCCGTGGACGCTCTGGCGCTACCGGGAGCTGCTGCCGCTCGCGGAGTTCGACCGCCGGGCCGACCTCGGCGAGGGGGGCACGCCGCTGGTCCGCCTCCGCCGCCTTGCTCCGCCCGAGGTCGAGCTCCTGGTCAAGGACGAGTCGGGCAACCCGACCGGCTCGTTCAAGGCGCGCGGGCTCGCGCTCGCGGTCAACCGGGCGCGCGAGCTGGGCGCGCCCGGCGTCGAGCTGCCGAGCGCCGGCAACGCCGCGCTCGCGCTCGCCGCCTACGCCGCGGCGGCCGGGCTGCCGGCGCGGGTGGCTCTTCCCGCCGACACCCCGGCGACGGTCGCCGCGCGCTGCCGGCTCCACGGCGCCGAGGTGCTCGCCGGCGGCCGCACCCTGGTCGAGGCGGCGGCGCTCCTCGGCGAGCGGCCGCCGGCCGGCTCCTCCGACCGCTACTGGAACCTCTCGACGCTCAAGGAGCCCTACCGCGCCGAGGGGAAGAAGACGATGGGCTTCGAGCTGGCCGAGCAGCTCGGTTGGGAGCTGCCCGACTGGATCGTCTACCCGACCGGCGGCGGTACCGGCATCGTCGGCATGCACCAGGCGTTCGGCGAGCTGGAGCGCCTCGGCCTGATCGCCGCCGGCCGCCGGCCGCGCTTCGCGGTCGTCCAGATGGCCGGCTGCGCGCCGCTCGTGCGCGCGTTCGAACAGGGCGCCGACCACGCCGAGCCGTGGGCCGACCCCGACACTCGGGTCTGGGGGCTGCGCGTGCCCAAGGCGATCGGCGACTTCCTGATCCTCGCGGCGCTCTACGAGACCGGCGGCGCCGCGGTCGCGGTGGCCGAGGAGCGCCTCGAGGGGATCGCCGCCCGCGCCGCCCGCGAGGAAGGCCTGCTCGTCGGCCCGGAGGGCGCCGCCGCGCTCGCCGCGGCCGCCGACCTGGCCGCCGCCGGCCGCATCGAGCCCGGCCAGCGGGTGGTCGCTTTCCAGACCGGGCATCCCGCGAACTACGCCTGACGCGGGAGCCGGCGGGCGGAACCGTCGCCGCGAAGGGACGCCGTGCTCATCCGCGCGGACGGCCGAGGCGGCGCGGCCGGCCCGAAAACGCCGGACTCTGCAGGCAGCGCCTCAGGCCCGGTTCTTGCTGAGGCGGTCACCAAGATCCGCAGAGCCATCGCCAGGGGGTCGGAGCCTGCGGCTTCGCCCCGCCGAAGGCCTGGCTTGGCGGTCCAAGACGTGACGGACCTGTCGAGATTCGGCGCGAGGAGCCTCGCTAGGATCGGGACCGTGCTGCGAGCCGGAGATCTCCATGCCGCCAGCCTGCGGCCGCCGGCGAGCCGGAGCGGCGCTCCGCGCCGGCGCCCCGGCGCGCAGCCGCCCGCGGTGCGTTGCGGGGCTCGCGCTGGGGCTGGGGCTTGCGCTGGCGACCGCCCTCGCCACGCCGCCGGCGGCCGCGGCGCAGAGCGAGAAAGAGCTGGAGCAGCTCGCCCCGCGCCACCGGGAGTGGCTCCACGACGTTCGCTGGCTGATCCCGCCGAAGGAACGCAAGGCGTTCCTCGAGCTCGGCACCGACTACCAGCGCGACGCCTTCATCCGCCTCTTCTGGGAGGCGCGCGACCCCTACCCGGAGACCGCGCGCAACGAGTTCCGGGAGGAGTGGACCGCGCGGCTCGAGTTCGTCCGCGACACCTGGGGCAACGACGAGGAGGACCAGGCGCGCCTGTGGCTGCTCCAGGGTCCGCCCGACAGCCGCTTCGAGTGGGACTGCACGCACCGCATGTGGCCGCTCGAGGTCTGGATCTACGACCAGCCCGCGGGGACGGCGGGCCCGATCTACCTGGTCTTCTTCAAGCACGGGGGCTTCGGGCGCTACCGGCTCTGGCGGGGGCTCGCGGACGGCTTGGCGAGACTGTTCATCGAGCCGGTGGATGTCCTGCGCTCGGAGTGCCGGGTCCTCGATGACCTCGGAACCGGTCGCCCGGTGCCGGATTGGACCGGTCGGATGCAGAACCGACTGGCCGACGCCGACATCGACCTCGCCTGTGCGGCCAAGCTCATCTGGGCCTACTGTCCGGGCAAAGAGCCGGAACAGACCGAGACGCTGATCGACGCCCTCTCCAAGGCCTACCTCGCCGACCGCCTCGCCAACTACTCGGTGCTCCTCAGCCGGCTCGAGCTGCCGCCGCCGCCGCAGCAGGACGAGTGGCTGGCGACCTTCCACGCCTACTCGACCGACGTGCCCGAGGGCGCGAAGACCTTCGCGGTGACGCCGGCGATCGGCTTCCCGCGCCAGGAGGGCGGGCGGATCGTCGTGCGCATCGAGCTGGCGGTGCCGGCGGCGGCGGTCCAGGCGGTCGAGCTGTCGGGCCGGCGCTCCTACGACTTCTCGCTCACCGGCGAGGTGCTGCGCGGCGAGGAGCTGTTCGAGAGCTTCCGCTACCGCTTCGACGCCCCGGCGGCGGAGGCCGTCGACACCGTGCCGCTGATCTTCCAGCGCCTGCTGCGCCCGGGCGAGTTCCGGCTCGTGCTCAAGCTCGAGGACCTCCACGGCGGCGGCTTCTGGCGCGAGGAGATCGAGCTGAGCGTGCCCGAGGAACCGCCCGCGCCCGCGGCGGAGGAAGCGCCCGCGGGGGACGCCGGGGAGGGAGCGCTCGCGGCCTGGCTGGGGGGCGCCGGCGGCGAGCCCGCCGCGCCGGCACGCGTCGAGCTGCACGGACCCGAGGGCGGAGTCGTCACCGGCATGACCCGCTTCGACGCCCGGGTGGTCGGCGAGACGGTCGCGCGCGTGGCGTTCTTCCTCGACGGCCGCCAAGTGATGACCAAGGCGCGGCCGCCGTACAGCCTCGAGCTCGACCTCGGACCGGTGCCGCGCCCGCACGTCGTGCGCGCGGTCGCGTTCGACGCCGAGGGCCGGCGGCTCGGGCTCGACGAGCTGGACCTCAACGCCGGCGAGCACCGTTTCGCGGTCCGCCTGCTGTCGCCGCGCAGCGGGGAGATGCACGTCGGCGCGACCGAGCTGCGCGCCGAGCTGGCGGTGCCCGAGGGCGAGCGCCTCGACCGCCTCGAGCTCTACGTCGGCGAGGACCGGGCGGTCACGCTCTACCAGGAGCCGTTCCTGCACACCGTCGAGCTGCCCGCCGGCCCGGTCTACGTGCGCGCGGTCGCCTACCTCGAGGACGGCGCCTCGCGCGAGGCGGTCGCGTTCGTCAACGTCACCGACCCGGTCGAGGAGATCCAGGTCAAGCTGGTCGAGCTGTACGCCTCGGTGCTCGACGGCGAGGGGCGGCCGGTGACCGACCTCGAGCGCGAGGCGTTCCGGGTCTTCGAGGACGGCGTCGAGCAGGAGGTGGTGCGCTTCGAGCGCGTCACCGACCGGCCGATCCACGTCGCGCTGATGGTCGACTCCTCGGCCTCGATGGCCGAGCGGATCGACGCCGTGCGCACCGCCGCCGCCGGCTTCCTCGAGCGCATCATGACCCCCAAGGACCGCGCCGCGGTGGTCGCGTTCGCCGACCGCACGGTCGAGGACGTCGAGTTCACCGGCGACGTGCACGACCTCGCGTTCGGCCTCGCCGCGCTCCAGGCCGAGCGCGGCACCGCGCTCTACGACAACCTGATCGCGGTGCTCTACCACCTCAACGGCGTCCAGGGGCAGCGCGCGGTGCTCCTGCTCTCCGACGGCGAGGACCGCTCGAGCAGCTTCACCTTCGCCCAGGCGCGGGAGTTCGCGCGCGCCGCCGGGGTCGCGATCTACGCGATCGGCATCGACCTCCCGCGCACCCCGCTCGGCACCCGCTGGGAGCTGTCGCAGCTCGCCTCCGACAGCGGCGGTGCGAGCTGGTTCGTCGGCGACGTCGCCGACCTCGACCGGGTCTACGCCGCGATCGAGTCCGAGCTGCGCTCGAAGTACCTGCTGGTCTACCAATCGACCGGCACCGGCACCGGCTTCCGCGAGGTCAAGGTCGAAGCCGCCGGCCGCGGCCTCGCGGTCAAGACCCTGAAGGGCTACTACCCGTAGGCGGCCCGGCTCGCTCGACCGGCGGCGGGGCCATCGGCCCTTCATGGCCCACACCGACCGCGCAGCCTCCCGTCTCCCCGGCGGGGGTCTTCTGGCTCCCGCGGCGCCAGGGAGCGCAGTGCTACCATCCGGGCGTCGATGCCTCCGCGTCCGACTGCTCGCGTCTTGCCGGCGCTGGCGGCTCTCGCCGGCTTGCTGGGGACGTCGGCGCTCGCCCGGCCGGCGGGTGGGGAGGAGGCGACGCTGATCCTGACCGGCGCCCGGGTTTGGACGGGCGAAGCCGCGCACCCGTGGGCCTCGGCGGTGGCGGTGGGGGGCGAGCGCCTGCTGGCCGTCGGCGACCCCTCCGAGGTGCTGGCCCACCAGGGGCCGGGCACGCGCGTCCTCGACCTGCCGGGACGTTTCGTCGTCCCCGGCTTGATCGACAACCACACCCACTTCGACCGCGCCGGGGCACTGATTCTCGGCGTCAACCTGCTCGAGGTGGCCGACGAGGCGGGGCTCGCTCGGGAAGTCGCGGCGGCGCGGGATCGGCTCCCGCCGAGCTCGTGGATCGTCGGCGGCGACTGGGGAGCCTACGAGGCCTGGGCCAGGGGCTCGACGGGCGACGCGAGGACGTCGCCCCAGGCGGCCGGCGGCGCCTCCCCGGTTGCTGGCGAAGCCGCCGGGGTGGCCCCGGCGCGAGCTCCGTTTCATCCCCACCGCGCGCTGATCGATGCGGTGACCCCCGACAACCCGGTCCTGCTCTCGAAGTGGGACCGCTCGCTCTACCTGGCCAACGCCCGAGCGCTGGCCGCCGCCGGCGCCACCTGCGCCTGGGACGGGGTCGAGTGCGACGCGGCCGGCGCGCCCACCGGGCGCCTCGCGCCCGCGGCCGCCCGGCGCCTCGAGGCGGCGATCCCGCCCAAGCCGATGGAGCAGCGCCTGGCCGAGGGCCGCGCCGCCCTGGCCGAGCTGGCGAGCTTCGGGGTCACCGGCATCCACGACGTCACACCGCCCGAGCAGATGGCGGCCTTCGCCGAGCTGCGCCGTCGCGGCGAGCTGACGGCGCGGGTCTACGCCCGGCCCACCCTCGATCGCGTCGAGCATCTGGTGGCCCTGGGCCTGCGGCCCGGCTTCGGCGACGAGTGGTTGAAGCTCGGCGGGCTGAAGGGCTTCGTGGACGGCATCATGGGCAACTCGACGGCCCGCTTCTACGAGCCCTACCTGACCACGGGCGAGCGCGGCTCCTGGCGGCCGATGATGGAGCCGGCGGGCAACATGGAGCGGCTGCTGCGCCTGGCGGACGGGGCCGGCTTCTGGCCGCAGGTCCACGCCATCGGCGACGAGGCGATCGACACCCTGCTCGACCTCTACGAGCGGGTGATCGCCGCGGGCGCCGCGCGCGAGCGCCGCTTCCGGGTCATCCACACCCAGGTGCTGCGGGGGCCGGAGGTGGCGCAGCGCATGGCGCGCCTGGGGGTCATCGCCGAGGTGCAGCCGTACCATGCCATCGACGACATGCGCTGGATGGAGGAGCGCATCGGCGCCCGTGCCCGCTGGGCCTACGCCTTCAAGACGCTCCACCAGGCGGGCGTGCTTCTCTCCTTCGGCTCCGACTGGCCCGGCACCAACGCCTCCTGGTACCCGGCCAACCCGCTGCTCGGCGTCTACGCCGCCGTCACCCGCAAGACCCTCGACGGCAGACCCGAAGGCGGCTGGTTCCCCGCGGAGCGGATCGACCTCGCTACCGCGCTCGCCGCCTACACCGCCCACAACGCCTGGGCCGCCGGCGAGGAGGCGGAGAAGGGCACGCTCGCCCCCGGCAAGCTCGCCGACCTCGCCGTCCTCGACCGCGACCCCTTCGCGATCCCACCGGACGAGCTGAAGGACGTGAAGGTGTTGCTGACCGTGGTCGGCGGGCAGGTGGTGTACAGCGCCGCGGCCGTGGGTCCCCCCTGAGGGGGGCTACTACCGCAGGCGGTCCGGCGGTCAATTCACGCCCGGCCGTAGGCCGGAGGCGGCGCGCTTCGCCGGCTGCGCCTGGGCGCGCACGAGGTACTCGACCAGCTCGGCGGGGGCGAGCGGCGGGGCGAGCGCGTAGCCCTGGGCCTGGCGCACGCCCATCTCGCGCAGCGCCGCGATCTCGCGCTCGGTCTCGACCCCCTCGGCGAGGAGCGTCATGCCGTGCGCCTCGCAGATGAAGCGCACGGCGCTGACCAGCACCCGGTTGGAGCGCTCGGCGTCGACGCGCGCGGTCACCCCCTGGTCGAGCTTGACGACGTCGAGCGGCAGCCGCGTGAGGTGGCGCAGCGGGGTGTTGCCGCTGCCGAAATCGTCGATCGCGATCGCCAGCCCGGCGGCGCGCAGCCGCTGGAGGACCTCGACCGCCTGCTCGAAATCGACGATCGGCAGGCTCTCCGTGACCTCGATGCCGAGGCGGTCGAGCGGCAGGGCGGCGCCGTGGAAGGTCTCGATCAGGGTCTCGGCGGCCTCGGAGACCGCGAGGTCGGCGGGCGAGAGGTTGAGCCAGAAGCGGCCGGCGAAGAGCCCATGGGTCTCGGCGTAGGCGGCCTCGACGCGGGCGAGCATGCAGCGCAGGAGCGCCGGCGTCTCGTTGAGCCACTCGACGACCTCGATCACCTTGCGCGCCGGCACCGCGACCGAACGCGCCTCGGCCGCCGGGTACGCGACCGGCCAGCGCGCGAGCGCCTCGAGCCCGACCACCTCGCCGGTCGCGAGATCGACCTGGGGCTGGAACGCGCAGCCGATGCCGCCGTTGGCGAGCGCGTGCGGCAGGTCGCGCACGAGCGCCCGGCGCAGGGAGTCGGCGAACACCTCGTGGCGGTTCGTGCCGCGCTCCTTGGCGGCGTAGAGCGCGAAATCGGCCTCGACCATCATCTCCTCGAGGTCGGCGGCGCCGGCCGCGGTGGCGATGCCGATCGAAACCTGGAGGCGCAGCCGCCGGCCGCCGCAGTCGACCGGCCGGGCGAGGCTGTCGTGGATGCGCGCCGCGATCTCGCGCGCCCCCTGCTCGGGGTCGCCGAGGCCGCGGAGCACGATCACGAACTCGTCGCCGCCGACCCGGGCGACGGTGTCGCCGGCGCGCACCGCGCGGCGGCAGCAGGCGGCGAACGCGGTCAGCGCGCGGTCGCCGACCTGGTGGCCGAACGAGTCGTTGATCGCCTTGAAGTTGTCGAGGTCGAGATGGATGAGCGCGAAGCCGCCCTGGCGCGGGTCGGCCAGGCGCCGGCGCTCGTAGGCCTCGAGCGCGTAGCGGTTGCCGAGGCCGGTCAGGCCGTCGGTCTCGGCGAGCTTGCGCAGGTGGCGGTTGAAGCGGCGGCGGCGCAGCTCGACGGCGATGAGCACCGCGACCGCCGCGGCGGCGAAGAGTAGCGCCGCCGCGCGCGCGGCCGCCGCGGTCCGGCGCTCGCGGGTCGCCTCGGCGGCGATCCGCCGGTCGGCCAGCTCGAGCGCGCGTTGCGCGCCGTCGCGGAGCTGTCCCGAGAAGACCGCCATTTCCTCGTAGAGCCGCCCCGGCGGCGGCCCCGGCTCGGAGGAGCGGTGGAGCAGGAACGGCGCGGTCCGGCGCATGGTCTCGGCGCCCGGCTGTCGGAGCAGCTCCGCCACCAGCTCGCCCAGCTCGGGGTCGAGCGCCCGCGCGCGGTCGAGGTCGAGCACGCGGTCGACGAACCAGCGCGTGGCGGTGCCGTCGCCGGACTGCGAGTCGAGCGCGCGCAGGAACGCGGTGACGCGCTCGATCTGCGCGCGCACCGCGGGCTCGGTCGGCGGCTGGGTGAGCTGCCACCAGCGGGCGAAGTACTCGTCGGCGTGGTCGAAGCCGTAGCTGGCGGCGATCTGGAGGTCGTGGACGTAATCGCAGAGGTCGTACCACTTGCCGTCGGGGAAGGCGAGGCCGACCCAGCCGAGCGCGTCGAGCAGGTCGGAGGCCGTGCCCAGCGAGTCGGCCGCGGTCGCCGGCGGCGGGTGGCGCAGGCGGAACGACGCCAGCGCGCCCATCAGCCGGCGCGCCGCCTCGCCGCCGGGGGGACCGTCGGCGAGGAACTCGTCGAGCGCGGCGCCGGTGGCGCCGAGCTGGCGCCCGAACTCGGACTGCTCGCGCGCCAGCTCCTCGCCGCGGGCGCCGGTGGCGAGGTGGAGCAGCGCGGCCGCCTCCATGCGGTCGGCGGCGAACACGAGGTCGCGCTCGATGCCCAGCAGCTCGAGCCGGCGGCGGAACGACTCGGCGTTCGCGGAGGTGCGCTCGGCGCGCGCGGCGATCAGGAGCGCGACGCTGATCGCGGCGCCGGCGAGCAGCGTGACCGCGACGCCCGCCCACACCAGGGGCGGCGCCGTCAGCAGGTGGCCGGAGTGGGGCCGAGGCCTCGATTCGGACAAGCGCGTTTTTCCCGGAAGCAGACGAAGTATAGTCGGCGGACGCAATTCGCGTCCCCGCGCGCGCCCCGACCCCGATCCCCTCGTCGCATGACCCTGCGCAGACTGCTGCTCGCGGCGCTCGCCGGCTTCGGCACCTGCGGCCTGTGGATCGCCGGCCTGACCCTCGAGCTGAACCCGGAGCTGCTCGCCACGGCTGCCGACGTGGCGACGCTGATCGCCTACTTCGTCGCCGCCTACGCGGCGCTCGGGGCGCTGGCGGCGCTCGTGGCGCGACTCGCGGTGGCGCTGGTCCGGCGCGCGGCCGGCCCGGCGCGCGCGGAGGTCGCCGGCCGGCTGCTCGTCTACGCGCTGGCGGTGG
>CAZNIX010000063.1:0-14691 GCA_964573125.1 uncultured Thermoanaerobaculia bacterium | reverse complement strand
GCGCGATGCCGCGCTCCGGCGCCCAGCGGGCGAGCGCGGCGAGCAGCGCGCTCGAGTCGGGGCCGCCCGAGAACGCGACCAGCAGGCCGTCGCCGGGCGCGAGCGGCGCGTGCGCGGCGAAGAAGCGGTCGAGCAGGGCGTCGAGGTCCGGCCCGGCGGCGGCCGGCGGCGCGGACGGCGGGTCGGGGGCGGCGGGGTCGGGCTCGGCCATCGGGGGAACGGCGTTGGTGGCGGTGAAGGGATTTGAACCCTTGACCTAGCGGTTATGAGCCGCTCGCTCTGACCGCTGAGCTACACCGCCGGCAAGTGGGACGCACAAAAAGACGAAACCAACCCGGGGCGCTTCCGGGTTGGTCGGCCGCGGGCCGGGGCGCGGATTGTACCCCGGACCGCGGCGGTGCGCCAAGGCGGGCGAGGCGGAAGGAGGCGGCCGGCGGGCGAGCGCCCGCCGGGTCAGCGCAGCGCTTCCTGGCAGCTCCGGAACTGGCCGAAGAACTCGCGCATCGAGCTCGACAGCGCGTCGCTATTGAGGCTGTAGATGACGTTCTGGCCGTGGCGCTCGTCGACCACCAGGTCGGCCTCCTTGAGCACCGACAGGTGGCGCGAGATCGTCGGCTGCGAGAGGCTGAAGTTGCCGACGATCTCGCCCACCGTCCGCTGCTCCTTCTCGAGCAGGCGGAGGATCTCCTGGCGGGTGGCGTCGGAGAGCGCCTTGAACACCTTGGTGAGGTGCCGCTCCTCGCGGCCGTTGATGTGAGCCATGAGCTGACCGGCCATCGCTGCCTCCTTCTGTTGGATCGGGCTGAGCGCCCCCGTTTCGTCGGGCGGGAGTGTAGCGCGGCAACGGTTGAAATTTACTTGGAAAAGCTCTTCTGATTTGGCAGCGATGTGCGCACCAGGTTGGCTAACCAGTGCAAACTTCTGTATATCCAAGTTTTAGATCTGCAAATAATTCCTCGTTTTCACCGCGTCGGGACGCTGGCGACCGGCCCCGGCGGCGTCCCGGCGGGGGCGCGGCGGGGTCGGCGGGGGGTCCGCGGCGGTGCCGACAAGGGTATCCTCACGCTCCGTGCGCGCCCTCGCCAGCCTCGCCACCTACGCCGCCGTGATCCTCGGCACCGTGGTGCTCGGGTCGCTGGCGGTGCTGCTCGCGTGGCTGCCGCCGCGCGGCGCGGCGGTGCTGTTCATCGCCCGGGTCTGGGCCCACGTCGTGCTCGCCGGCGCCGGGGTGCGGCTGGCGGTCGAGGTAGACCCCGGGGTCGATCCCGAGCGCGGCTACGTCTTCCTCGCCAACCACGAGAGCTACCTCGACGTCCCGGTGCTGCTCGCGGCGCTGCCGGTGCCGGTGCGCTTCGCGGCCAAGAAGAGCCTGTTCCGGCTGCCGTTCTTCGGCTGGGCGATCCGCGCCGGCGGCTTCATCCCGGTCGACCGCGAGAACCGGCGCCAGGCGGTCGAGGTCTTCACCGCCGCCGCCCGGTTGCTGCGGGCGGGCGCTTCGGTGGCGCTCTTCCCCGAGGGCACGCGCACGCACGACGGCCGGCTCGGCCGCTTCCAGCGCGGCGGCTTCCTGATCGCCCAGAAGTGCGGCGCGGCGATCGTCCCGGTCGGTCTCGACGGCACCTTCGAGGCGCTCCCGCGGCACCGCCGGACCGTCCAGCCCGGCCCGGTGCGCGTCCGCGTCGGCGCGCCGATCGAGACCTCGGGCTACCCGGTGAGCCGCAAAGACGATCTGATCGCGCGGGTGCGAACCGAGATCGCCGCGTTGTGCGGTGGGGAGGACGAGCCGGGGGAACCGGCGTGCTAGCATGGCCGGCGAGCGATCGAACCGCGCCGCCGAACCCGCTCCCGCAGCGCCCGCGATCATGCCCGAAGCCCTCGAATCCCAGGTCTGGGACGCGCTCAAGACCATCCGCTACCCGGGGATGAGGCGGGACATCGTCTCCTTCGGCTTCGTCCAGCGGGTCGCGGTCGAAGACGGCGCCGTGACCGTCGAGCTGCAGATGTCGACCCACCACCCGGAGGCCGCCGAGCAGGTGCGCGACCAGGTCGAGCGCGCGGTGGTCGCGCTGCCCGGGGTCGCGCGCGTCGAGGCCCGGCTCGACGTCGTGCGCCCGCCGCGGCCGGAGGCGGCGGCGCAGCGGGCGGTCGCCCAGAGCGCGCAGCTCATCCCCGAGGTGCGCCACGTGGTGGCGGTGGCGAGCGGCAAGGGCGGGGTCGGCAAGTCGACGGTCGCCGCCAACCTCGCGGTCGCGCTCGCCCGGCTCGGCCACGCGACCGGCCTGCTCGACGCCGACATCTACGGCCCCTCGGTGCCGATGATGTTCGGCATCTCCGAGCGGCCGCGGATCGAGGGCAACCGCATCCTGCCGTTCGTCAAGTACGGCGTGAAGCTGATGTCGCTCGGCTTCGTGGTCGACGCCGACACGCCGGTGATCTGGCGCGGGCCGATGGTGATGAAGGGGATCGAGCAGATGCTCGGCGACGTCGAGTGGGGAGCGCTCGACTTCCTGATCGTCGATCTGCCGCCCGGCACCGGCGACGCCCAGCTCACGATCACCCAGAAGGTGCCGCTGTCGGCGGCGGTGATCGTCACCACCCCCCAGGACGTGGCGCTGATCGACGCCCGCAAGGGGCTGGCGATGTTCCGCAAGGTCAACGTCGCGGTGGCCGGCATCGTCGAGAACATGTCGGGCTTCGTCTGCCCGCACTGCGGCGAGACGACGGACGTCTTCAAGCGCGGCGGCGGCGAGCGCACCGCCGAGCGGCTCGGCACGGCGTTTCTCGGCCGCGTGCCGCTCGACCCGGCGATCGTCGAGGGCGGCGACGCCGGCGTGCCGATCGTCGTCGCCCAGCCCGAAGGGCCGCACGCCGAGGCCTTCCGCCGGCTCGCCGAGGCGGTCGCGGCCGAGGTCGCCGCCGCCGAGCGGCCGAAGCTGACGATCGTTTGAACAGATCCTCTGAGGGTAGGCAGCAGGACCCGAGCCCCGCCAGGGGCTCGCGGGCGAAGCCCGACTCGGGGGGTGAGACCCAAGAACCGCGCTTCTTGGGTCGAGGGGGGGCTGGAACAGCCCCCCCTGAGAACACCGGGGCCGTCGCCGTCATCGCCGACGCCCACCTCGGCGGCCCGGGCGGACCGCCGGGCGCGCTGATCGACCAGCTCCGCGCGCTGCCGGCCCAGGGCTGCACCCGCCTGGTCTTGCTCGGCGACCTGTTCCAGGCCTGGATCGGCCACCCCAAGTTCGAGACCGCCGAGATCGCCGCCGTGGTCGCCGAGCTGCGCGCCCTGCGCCGCGCCGGCGTGCGCATCGACTACCTCGAGGGCAACCGCGACTTCTACCTCGCGGGGAGCCCCTACGCCGACGCCTTCGACTCGATCGGCCGCGAGCTGGCGTTCGAGGCCGGCGGCGTGCGCTGGCTCGCGGTCCACGGCGACGGCCTCAACGACCGCGACCGCCAGTACCTGTTCTGGCGCTGGCTGTCGAAGAGCCGCCTCGCGCGCTGGCTGGTCCTCGCCACCCCCGTCCGCTTCGCGCGCCGCTTCGTCGCCTCGACCGAGGACCGCCTGTCACGCACCAACTTCAAGCACAAGCGCGCGATCCCCGAGCGCCCGATCCGCGCCTACGCCGAGCGCCGCCTCGCCGAAGGCCACGACGCCCTCCTCCTCGGCCACTTCCACGAGGAGCGCCGATGGGAAGTCGCCGGCGGACGGGTGTGGCTGCTCGAGGCCTGGTTCACGAGCGGGCGGGTCGAGTGGCTGGGGCGTGATTCGGCCGCGGCGCCCCGCCGGAGCTGTGACGCCCCATCCGGTTGATAGACGTCACCGACCAGCTCCTGTCGTTGCTCCACGTGCTCGACTGCGAGGTCGAGTTGGTGGTGAGAAGCAAGAGCGCCTAGCCCGCGCTGCGCGGGCGGCTACGCCGCGCCGGCGCGTGCCTTGAGCATCGGGCGATAGGCCTCCCGATACGCCCAGACGAGGTAGAGCTCCAGGGCGAGGAAGACGATCGCCATCGGCAGGCCGGATCGCTCGAGGAAGACGTGAAACGCGATGCTGTGGACGATGAAGGGAGCGAACAGCGCGAGGGCGAGCGGTACGAACCGGTTCACCAGCAACAGGACGCCCACGGTCAGGTGCGTCAACCCGATCAACGGCATCATGTAGCCGGCCTGCACCAGGGCGCCGACGAAGGCCATCGCCCCCTCGGGCAGGGGTGTGGAGGGTGGCGGGATGAAGTTCAGAAACGCGTTCAGCCCGAAGACGACCAGCGGCGCGCCCATCAGGACGCGAGCGACGGCGGGCAACCAGCGCGTGACCGGTCTCGCTCGGCGGTCTTCACCGGCCGATGCTCGAGGCGTGTCGGTGTTCATGACCGGATCCTAACCCCGCTCGGGTCCTGGCGGGCACCGGCCTCCGCACACGCAGGCGGCGTCACTCGGGATGCCGGGGCAGCGGCGGCGCCGGCGTCGCCGCCGCGAGGGGTCGCGAGCACAGGCGCGCGATCAGCTCGGCGAGCCGGAAGAGCGTGAGCGGCGCCGAGCCTTCGGCCTTGTTGTTGGCGATCACGTAGACCGGCTTGCCGGCGCCGGCGGCCTCGAGCGCGAGGGCGGCGACGGTACGGCGGATCGCCGGCGCCTCGTCGACGAGCCTGTCGAACGGCCGGTAGCGGCGCCCCGCCGCCTCGTAGGTGAGGTCGGCGCCGAGCATCCAGCGGATGAAGAGCGCCGGCGCCCCGAGCGCGGCGGTCTCGCGCGCCTGGGTGCCGAGGTCGGGCATCCGCGGGTGGACGTTGAGGCAGTGGAGCGCGCCGGCGGCGGCGAGCGCCTCGGCGTGGTGCGCGCCGAGCGCCTCCGGGTTGCGCAGCTCGACGGCGTAGCGCGGCCCGCGCGGGAGGGCGGCGAGGAAGCGGCCGAGGCGGTCGACGAACCGCTCGGCGCCGCCGAGCGGCCCCAGCTCCTGGGGCGCGAACTGGAAGAGCAGGACGCCGGCGGTCGCCCCCAGCCCCTCGACATAGGGCGCGACCACCGCGCCGGCGGCGTAGGCGGCGTCGAGGAAGAGCGGGTTGGCCTCGCCGCGGCGCGCGCCGTAGCGGGCGTGGTCCGGCCAGCGCGCGACCGTGCACGCCTCGTGCGCCTTGACCACGAAGCGGAAGCCCGCGGGCACCGCGGCGGCGTAGGCCGCCAGCTCGGCCGCGGGGAGCGGCGCGTAGTGCGTGCGGTCGATGCCGGCGGCGGTCAGCAGCGGATGGCGGGCGTAGGCGGCGAGGCCGTGGCGCGCGAGCCGCGCCTCGGTGTGCGGTCGGTCGTAGACGATCCCGGCCCAGCCCGGGAACGACCACGACGAGGTGCCCAGGCGCACGGTCGGCGGCAGCCGCGCGGCGGCCTCGCCCAGCTCGGCGGGCACCGGGGCCGGGCGCACCGGACCGAGCCCCGCAGCCGGCGCCACGCCCACCGCCCCACCCGGCGCCGGTTCCCCGGCCGCCGGCGCCGGCTCGAAGAGCGAGAGTTGGGTCACTCGATCCGACCCGCCCGCCGCAGCCGCGCCAGATGCGCCGCGATCTGCCGCGCCGCGAGCGGCCAGGCCTCGGGCGGGGCGTCGTCGTAGACCGCCGGGAGCATCGCCTCGGGGTCGCGCAGGCCGGCCTCCCAGGCCGCGAGCACGCGCTCCTCGCGCCACCGGCGGTGGTCGAGGTACTCCTGGATCTTGGCGGCGGCGTCGGGGAGCGGCGGGCCGTGGGCGGGGAAGAGCGTCGAGGGCGCGAGCGCGAGCAGCCGCTCGAGCGAGGCCAGGTAGTCGTCCATGTCCCCCTCGGGGGGGTCGATGACGATGGTGCCGACGCCGGCGACCATGTCGCCCGCGATCAGCGCGCCGCCGGTCTCCTCGTGGAAGCAGAGGTGGCCGCGGGCGTGGCCGGGGGTGTGGAGGGCGCGCACCGGGAAGGGCTCCGGGCCGTCGAGCGCCACCCGCTGGCCGTCGGCCAGCTCGCCGTCGAGCGCGAGCCCGCGCGCCGCCAGCGTCGCCGCGGTCGCGGCGTGGGCGAGCACGGGCACGCCGAGGAGGCGCCGCACCGCCTCGACCCCGCCGACGTGGTCGGGGTGGTGGTGGGTGAGCCACACCGCCGAGACCCGGCCGCCCTCCGCGGCGAGCGCCTCGCACGCCCGGCGCAGGCGGTCGATCTCGCCCGGGAAGGGGCTCCCGGGGTCGATCAGCACCCGTTCGCGGGTGCCGAGCAGGTAGGCGTTGGTGCGGTCGGCGGGCGGCAGGGTGCGCGTGGCGAGCGGGAACATCAGCACCCCGGGCCGGAACTCGATGCGGCGGTAGGGGCCGAGGTCGGCCTCGACCGGCCGCCGCAGGCGGCCGAGCCCGGCCTCGGGGCCGTCCTCGGCGAGCACCCGGAGCAGGTGGAGGACGGGCGGCGCCGCGATCACCTCGCCGCGGCGCCACAGCTCGAGCGCGGCGGCGGGCTCGATCCACTCGCCGGCGGCCAGCTCGCCCGGCACGACCGCCGGCTGGAGTGCCGCCTCCGGCGGCCACTCGACGAGGAAGAAGCGGTTGTCGAACCGGCGCGGCGAAAACGGCGGGGTCAGCCAGCGGCCGGCGAAGACCAGCGGCGCGGCGCACGGGGTCAGCCCCAACTCGTCGATCAGCTCGTGGAACGGCGCTTCGCCGGCGAGCAGCCGCGCGCGGGCGTCGCCGAGCGCGCCGGCGGTCGCCGCCGGCCCGCTCGCGCTCCCCGGCAGCAGCTCGGTCGCGAGCAGCACGCCGGTCTCCTCGAACAGCTCGCGCAGGGCGCAGGCGGCGAGCCCGGGCACGAGGTCGGGCTGGAGATCCTCGACGCCGTCGAGCAGCGACTCCGGGAAGCCGCCGCCGGCGTCCGAGCCCTCGAACCCGCGCGCCTCGCCGGCGACCGGCAGCGCGAGGTCGGCGCGCGACAGCGCGCCGCCGGGGAACGCGTGCCAGCCGCCCATGAACGGCTGCTCGAGCGCGCGCTGCACCCAGTAGACCTGGAGCCCGGCGGGCGCGCGCCGCCAGAGGACGATCGCCGCCGACGGCCGCGGCGGCTGCGGGGCGGGCCGCGCGGCGCCGGCGGCGGCGAGGACGCTCTCGTAGAGGCTCGCCGGGTTCGGGCTCGGATCGCGCATCGGAGAGGTGCTCGGGGCTGGCCGGCGCCATCTTATCCGGCTCGCCGCGGGCGTGGGCGCCGCCCCCTCGTTCCCGCCGCCTGCCTTTCGCCTCCATTACTACCGACCTCTCCGGCCCTCTTCGTTGTCATGACTCTGTAATGCACCCCTTCGTAGCGTCGTGAGTCAACGACAATCTGCCGAAGGAAGATGAGGAGGAAAGGGAGATGAAAACGCGCATCCTGTCCCTCACCCTGCTCCTGGTCGCCGCCGCCCTGCCGGCGGCGGGCCAGATGCAGACGGAGCCCGGAACCGAACCGGTGAGCGGCACTTGCAACCGGTCGCTGTTCGCCGACGTGGTCGCCCTCGACCAGCCGTACTTCTGGAACCGGCTGGGCGCGGTGCAGCCCCACGGCATGGTCTACGCCCTCAAGCGCGACGTGGTGTCGGAGGACGGCTGGAGCCGCCCCGGCGCGGGCAACGCCCGGCTGCGCGACGAGAAGCGGCCGCGGCCGATCGTGCTGCGCATGAACGTCGGCGACTGCCTGACCGTGCACTTCACCAACTGGCTGCACCCGGTCGCCGCCGACAACGAGCAGGTGCGCACCCGCGACGCCTCGGTCCACGTCACCGGCATGCAGCTCGTCGACTCGATCGACGACGACGGCTCGTGGGTGGGGGTCAACCCGGGGGCGGCCGGCTCGCTGACCCCGCCCGGCCAGACCCGCAACTACCGCTTCTACGCCGAGCGCGAGGGCCCCTACGTGCTGCTCAACGGCGGCGCGCTGACCGGCGGCGAGGGCGACAACGGCACGATCTCCGCGGGCCTTTTCGGCGCCGTCAACGTCGAGGCCAAGAACTCGGTCTGGTACCGCAGCCAGGTGACCCAGGCCGACCTCAAGAGCACCATCTCGAGCTTCAAGTCGATCCCGCGCACCGACCCGCTGACCGGGGTGACCTGGACCGAGCAATACCCGGTGATCAACTACAGCAAGAACCACCCCGCGACCCACCCGTCGCGGCCCGGCCTGCCGGTGCTCAAGATACTCGCCGCGACCTTCACGTCGCCCTACGAGATCATCTACAGCGACCTGACCGCGATCGTCCAGCCGCCCGCCGGCGCCTACCCGCCGCCCGGCGTGCCCAACAACCCGGTGGTCTACCCGAACCGCAACGAGCCGTTCCGCGAGTTCACGATCGTCTTCCACGACGAGCCCGGCGCGGTGCAGGCGTTCCCGCAGTTCTACGACCAGCACGACAACGAGGGCACCGAGCCCGAGGACGGCCTCGCGTTCACCCTGGCGAGCGTGCAGGACGCGTTCGCCATCAACTACGGCACCGGCGGCGTCGGCGCCGAGATCCTGGCCAACCGGCTCCTGGTCGGGCCCATGCACGACTGCGTCACCTGCCTCTACGAGGAGTTCTTCCTCTCGTCGTGGGCGGTCGGCGACCCGGCGATGGTCGTCGACGTGCCGGCCAACGCGCCGTGCGACATGAGCGCGGTGCACGACGACGACCCCCCCGGCGGCGCTCCGATCGAGGGCGAGCCGGGCTACTGCGCCCCCCAGCAAGGTCCCAAGGCGACGGTGGCGCGCTTCCCCGACGACCCGTCGAACGTCTACCACAGCTACCTCAACGACCACGTCAAGTTCCGCAACCTCCACCCGGGGTCGGACGACCACCACATCTTCCACCTCCACGCCCACCAGTGGCTGCACACCCCGGACGAGGACAACTCGAGCTACAAGGACAGCCAGGCGATCGGCCAGGGCACGGCCTTCACCTACGAGATCGCGTTCGAGGGCAGCGGCAACCGCAACAAGACCCCCGGCGACTCGATTTTCCACTGCCACTTCTACCCCCACTTCGCGATGGGCATGTGGAGCCTGTGGCGGGTCCACGACGTGCTCGAGCTGGGCACCGCGACCGACCCCGAGACGGGCCGGCCGAAGCCCGGCGCGCGCGCGCTGCCCGACGGCGAGATCGCGGCCGGCACGCCGATCCCGGGCCTGGTGCCGCTGCCCGGCGAGGCGATGCCGCCGCCGCCGAGCGTCGCGGTCTCGATCGTCGGCGGTCAGGTGCAGATCGCCTCGATCGGCGGCCTGGTCTACGGCAACCCGGGCTACCCGTTCTGGGTGCCCGGCATCGCCGGCCAGCGCGTGCCGTCGCCGCCGCTCGACGTCTTCGTCGACCCGCTCAGCGGCCAGGTCCACGACGGCGGCCTGCCGCGCCACGTGGTGGTCGACGGCGCCTACGTCGAGAAGCACTCCCGGCTCGACTTCTCCAAGGACGTCTTCGAGGCGGTCGCGTTCGAGCTCGACGAGAAGGGCGAGCCGTGGGAGCGGGCGGCGATGCGCTGGCACGCCGATCAGATCGACGGCGCGGTCGACGGCGCGATGAGCGTGTTCAAGCCCAACGGCCTGCCCGGCGTGCACCGGATCAACGGCTCGCCGGGGGTGCCGGGCGCGCCCTACGCCGACCCGTGCGGCCAGTTCGTGATCGACCCCGACTACCCGCCGTTCGGCCGCCAGTACCGCGCCGCCAACATCCAGATGGACGTGGTGTTCAACGACGCCGGCTGGCACTTCCCGCAGCAGCGGTTCCTCTCGCTGTGGGGCGACGTCGACGGCTACTTCAATCAAGGCAAGGACCCCGAGCCGCTGTTCATCCGCGCCAACTCCGGCGACTGCGTCGAGTACCTGCACACCAACCTGGTGCCCAAGTACTACGAGCTGGACGACTTCCAGGTGCGGACGCCGACCGACGTCCTCGGCCAGCACATCCACCTGGTCAAGTTCGACGTCACCTCCTCGGACGGCTCGGGCAACGGCTTCAACTACGAGGACGGCACGCTCTCGCCCCAGGAGGTGCGCGGCCTGATCGGCGCGATCAACGCCCGCGGCGGGATCATCGAGCACGACGGCGACCAGCGCACGCTGGCCGCCAAGCACCATCCGTACTTCCAGAACGTGGCCGGCGCCGACTCGCTGGGCGCCCAGACCACGGTCCAGCGCTGGTACGTCGACCCGATCCTCAACAACCTCGACGAAAACCGGTCGCTGCGCACGGTGTTCACCCACGACCACTTCGGTCCCTCGACCCACCAGCAGGTCGGGCTCTACGCGGGCCTGCTGACCTACAAGGGCCGCTCGCCCGCGACCCAGTGGTTGGACGCCGGGTCGGGCGCGCCGCTCGGCGGCCGCTTCGACGGCGGTCCGACGAGCTGGCAGGCGGTGATCCGCGGGCCGCAGGACGAGTTCCGCGAGTTCGCGCTCGAGTTCGGCGACTTCCAGCTCGCCTACTGGCCGAACAACGACGGCTTCCCCGATCCCAAGAACGCGATCAACCCGCCCGGCCGGGTGAAGCTGTGGGAGCAGATCGACACCAAGCCCTGGATCTACGAGAAGCCGTTCTTCGCCGAGATCTGCCCGAGCGGCGGCGCGCCGCCCTGTCCGGAGGCGATCTCGGCCGACGACCCGGGCACCGCGGTGGTCAACTACAAGAGCGAGCCGATCGCGCTGCGCGTGACCAACAACCCGCAGAGCAACCCGACGCTCGCGCCGGCGCCGCGCGGCGACCTGTCGTACGCGTTCTCGTCGACCGTGCACGGCGACCCGGTCACGCCGCTGCTCAAGGTCTACGAGGAGGATCCGGTGCAGATGCGCATCCTGGTCGGGGCGCACGAGGAGGAGCACAACTTCTCGATCCACGGCACGCGCTGGCTGTTCGAGCCGGCGGCCGCGAACTCGGGCTACAAGTCGTCGCAGATGATGGGCATCTCGGAGTACTACGATTTCGTGATCCCCAACCTCTACGGCACGCCGCACCCGGATCTCGGCTTCGTCGACTTCCTGTACAAGGCGGGCTCCTCCAACGACGACCTGTGGCACGGCATCTGGGGCCTGATCCGCGTCTACCAGGGGTCGGAGCCCGGGGTCTTCCCGATCAGCACCGGCCGCACCCGCGGCAACGAGGTCAACGTCACGCAGGAGCCGGACGCGCCGCGCCCGACCATGCCGACGCTGACCGCGGGGACCGAGGGCGCCACCGAGGGGATCGGCGGATCGCAGCCGGCGATCTCGGAAACTCCCTACCCGATCAACCACGCGAGCGTCTGCCCGGCGGACTCGCTGCCGCCGCGGACCTACACGGTGGCCGCGGTCGCCGCCAGCCAGGCGCTGCCCGGCGGGCGGCTGACCTACAACCCGCGCCCGACCGGCCTCGACAAGTGCACGCTGGTCAACGTCCCCCACCCGGGGCACGACGGCTACTCGTGCACCTCGTCCGGGCTCAGCGGGCCGCTGGTCGACCCCGACGCCATCCTGTTCGTGCGCTACGAGGACCTCAACGCCGACGGCACGCTCAAGGCGACGGCGCCGATCGAGCCGCTGATCCTGCGCGCGCGCGCCGGCGAGTGCATCATGGTCAAGCTGGTCAACCTGCTGCCCAACAACGGCCCGTTCGCGGCCGACCGCAACGGCTACAGCCTGCTGCCCAACATCCTCGACAAGTTCAACCAGAACCAGGTGCCGCCGTCGGCGCGCGTCGGCCTGCACCCGACGCTCCTCTCCTACGACGTGCTGCTCTCCGACGGCAACAACGTCGGCTTCAACTTCGAGCAGACCGTGGCGCCGGGCCAGAGCCGGCGGCTGGTCTGGTACGCTGGCATCTCGGAAGTCGACGCCATGGGCCAGGTGGTCGGGACGCCGGTCGAGTTCGGATCGGTGCCGCTCTACTCGTCGGACCCGATCAAGCACTCCAACAAGGCCGCGGTCGGCGCTCTGATCATCGAGCCGGCCGGGTCGTCGTGGGTCGAGGCCCGGCGCACCCGGGCGGTGGCCGTGGTCGATCCCGACCCCGCTTCCGAGGGCGAGGAGTTCCGCGAGTTCGTCCTCGTGTTCCAGGACGACGTCAACATGTTCTACGCCAACGAGGCCTCGCCGAACGAGCTGCCGCTCAAGCCGGTGCGCCCGCTGACGATCAACGAGGATCCGACCGAGACCGGCCAGGACGCGTACAACTACAAGACCGAGCCGGTCTGGTTCCGCCAGGGCTTCCTGCCCGAGACCAAACTCGAGGTGACCCGGCTGTTCGACCTCGCCGACAGCTTCTCCAACGGCCTGATCGGCGGCGACCCGGTGACCCCGCTGTTCCGCGCGGTCGCGGGCGACAAGGTCCGCTTCCGCCTGGTCCACCCCGCGGGCGACACCCAGCAGCACACCTGGGGGCTCCACGGCCACGCCTTCCAGGAGCAGCCGTGGCAGGCGGGCTCGACCGTGATCGGCGCCAACCCGCCGTCCGAGGTCAAGGGCGTGCAGTACGGCCTCGGCCCGACGACGCCGTTCGACGTGCTGCCGCTCAACGGCGCGGGCGGTGCCTTCCAGGTCGACGGCGACTTCATGTACCGCGACCACGTGCAGTGGTACCTCGCCAACGGCATGTGGGGCGTCTTCCGGGTGTTCCCGAACCTGACGGTGCTCGAAGTGGAGGAGCCGCCGCAGTGGGAGCCGGTGCCGGCGCCGTCGCCGACCCCCGTGGAGGGGGCCGCGGTGGCCTCGGGTTTCGACGCCACCCAGCCGGTGGGAGGTTCCTCCGGTGAGTGAGGCCCCCGCCCTCCGGGCCGGGCTCGCCCTGGTCCTCGCCGCCGCGGTCGTCCCGGCCGCGGCGGCGGGGGCGGGCCGGGACCCCGCCTTCCGCCAGCTCCTCGACCGCGAGGGGATCGAGGTCGAAGTCACGCTCGATCCCCTCGCCGTTCCCGGGCGCGCGCTGACCGAGGGCGACTCGGTACAGGTGCGCATCCGGGTCACCGACTCCCACACCGGCCAGCCGCTGTCGAGCCTCTACCCGGCGGCCTGGCTGGACCGCGTGCAGGCGGGGACCGGGACCGCCGGCGCCCCGGCGGCGGCGGCGGGCGCGGACGACTCCTGCCGGACGCGGGTCGCCACCTTCGTCGGCGGGTCGCTGATGTCGCGCGCCGAGCTCGACCTCAACTCCTACTACGTGCTGGCGCTCAACGACGGGCCGACGATCTCGGTGGTCGACCCGCTGTTCGGCTTCGGCGGCAGCAAGCTGCTCGCGATGGTGCGGCTGACCAGCCCCGGCGGCGACTGGGCGCTGACGGCGGACGAGCGGCGGTTGTTCGTCACCCTGCCCGCGGAGGATCGCGTGGCGGTGGTCGAGACCGCGTCCTGGGAGGTGGTGACCCACGCCCCGGCCGGCCCGCGGCCGGAGCGGATCGTCCTCCAGCCCGACGGCGCCTATCTCTGGGCCGGCTTCGACGGCGGCCCCGGCGAGCCGCGTCGCTCGGGGGTCACGGTGATCTCGACCAGCGCGCTCAAGCCGGTCGCCGAGATCGCGACCGGCGCCGGGCCGCACGACATCGCGCTGTCCGACGACAGCCGGCTCGCCTTCGTCACCAACCGCGGCGCGGGCACGGTGTCGGTGGTCGACGTCGGCGCGCTCGAGGTGGTGGCGACGCTGCCGACCGGGCCGGCGCCGGTCGCGGTCGCCTGGTCGTCGCTCGGGCGGGCGGCCTACGTCGCCGACGAGCTCGCGGGCACGGTGACCGTGATCGACGCCGCCGGCCGCGCGATCGCCGCCCGCCTCGAGGCCGAGCCCGGCCTGGGGCGGATCCGCTTCGCCCCCGGCGGGCGCTGGGGCTTCGTGCCGGTGCCGAGCGGCGACTCGGTCTACGTCCTCGACGCCGCCGGCCCGCGGGTGGTGCAGAACGCCCAGGTCGAGCCCGGGCCGGTCGAGATCGCGTTCAGCTCCGAGCTCGCCTACGTCTCGCACCGCGGCAGCGACACCGTGCTGATGATCCCGCTCGCGACGGTCGGCGGCGAGGGCGAGCCGGTGCACGTGGTCGACTTCCCGGGCGGCACCCACGCGCCCGGCGACAACCCGGCGCCGACCCCGGCCGCCGCGATCGTGCCGGCGCCCGGCTCGCCGGCGGTGCTGGTCGCCAACCCGCGCGACCGCGCGATCTACTTCTACAAGGAGGGGATGGCGGCGCCGATGGGCCACTTCCAGAACTACGGCCACATGCCGCGCGCGGTGCTGGTCGTCGACCGCAGCCTGCGCGAGGTCGAGCCCGGGGTCTACCAGACCACGGTGCGCCTGCGCCGTCCGGGGGCCTACGAGCTGGCGCTGTTTCTCGACTCGCCGCGGGTCGTCCACTGCTTCCCGCTCTCGATCGCGGCCGATCCCGAGCTGGCGGCGCAGCGGGCGGAGCGGGGCGTGGTGGCGCGCGCGCTCGCCCAGCCCGGGCCGGTGCCCGCCGGCGAGGAGGTGACGATCGACTTCCGGCTCAGCGATCCGGCCAGCGGCGCGCCGCGCGGCGGGCTGGCCGACGTCCAGGCGCTCGCCCTGAGCCCCGCGACCAACCGGCACCGCCGGCTGCCGGCCGTGGAATCGGCGGCGGAGCCGGGCGTCTATCGGGTCCGGTTCGCGCCCGAGCGCCCGGGGGTTTACTATGTGTTCATCGAAGTGCCGTCGCTCGGGGTCGAGAGCCACGAGAACCGCCACCTGATCGTTCAGGCGGTCGACGCCGCCGAGGCGCCCGCCGCCGGCGCGGCC
>CAZNIX010000062.1:0-14743 GCA_964573125.1 uncultured Thermoanaerobaculia bacterium | reverse complement strand
CGCCGCGCCGGCGCACCGCGGCGAGCGCGCGCGCGGCGGTGCGCATCGTCTTCTCGTCGAGCACCGCCCAGCCGCGGCCGGTGAGCCGCGCGACCACCCGCTCGCCGCGCCGGGTGCCGGGCCGGATCGTTCGCAGCAGCTTTGCCATCGAGGTCCTCCCTACTCCGCGACCCCGGCCGCCTCGAGGCGGTCGATCAGCTCGTTGAGCGTCGCCCGGTACTGCTGGAACGAGGCGCGGTTGATCACCAGGCAGGGCGCCACCTCGCCGACCACTTCCAGCTCCTCAAGGTGGTTCTCGGCTAGGGTGCGGCCGGTCTGCACGATGTCGAGCGCGATCTCGGCAAGGTCGAGCAGCGGCGCCAGCTCGACCGACCCCGACAGGCGAAGGATCTCGGCGCCCCAGGGCCGGCGGGCGACCACGCGGCGGGCGGTCAGCGGGTACTTAGTCGCCAACCGCACCTGGCTGCCCGGCGCGGGTAGCGAGCCTGGGCGGCCGATGAACGACAGCCGGCAGCGGCCGGCGGTAAGACGCAGCGGGCGGAGCAGGTCGCCGTCGATCTCGTCGAGCACGTCGCTGCCGACAAAACCGCAGTCGGCGATGCCGTGCTCGACATAGAGTGGCAGATCCCAGTCCTTGAGCATCAGCAGTTCGAAGCCGTGGTCGGGGACGCCGACCCGCAGACGTCGCTCGTCGCCGGCGACTCCGTGGTCGAGGCCGGCGCTGGCGAGCGCGGCGCGCACCGCGTCGAGATTGCGCCCCTTGGGCAGTGCGATCCGGATCAGCGCGCCACCTCCGCGGCGGCCGGCTTCTCAGCGGCTCCTGGCTGGGCGTCGCCCTCTTCGCGCCCACCGTTTACGAGCCGCTCGAGATCGACCGAGAAGCCGATCGCCGACACCTCCGCTCCGAGCATCTGGAACAGTCGGTCGTAGCGGCCGCCGGCGCCCACGGGCTGGCCGCGCCCGCCGGCGTAGGCGCGGAACAGCAGGCCGTCGTAATAGGCGCGGGCGCCGGATGCGGTTAGAAGGTCGGGATCGAGCGACTGGTGGGCGAACTCCGCGAGGTCTATCGACAGCTCGACGCCCGGGAACTCCGCGGCCAACTCATCGCGCACGGCGGTGAGCAGCGCCAGCTTGCGCGCCGCCTTTGCGCCGAGGTCCGCCGGGTCGGTGGGCACGCCGTCGCGGACCAGCCGGCGCAGGCTCGGACCAAGGCGGCCGGCGGCTCCGCGCTCACGCCGGGATACCGCCGCGGCGATCTCCGCCGCCGGCTCGCCGCCGGCGAGCAGCAGGCGGTCCAGCGCGCCGGCGAACCCGAGCACCACCCGCAACGGCCGTACTCTGCCGAGCAGCAGGAGGCGCAGGAAAAGGCGCAGCACCTCGAGCGCCGCGGGCGTGCCTTCAACACCGAGCAGCTCGGCGCCGACCTGGTAGAACTCGCGCTGCCGCCCAGCGTGCTCTTCCTGATAGCGGACCACATCGCCGCGATAGAACAGACGTAGCGGCAGGGCGAGGGCGGGCAGCCGCGGCGCCAGCAGGCGCGCCAGCATCGGCGTGAAATCGGCACGCAGCGCCAGCAGCTCGCCGTCGCGGTCCACGAAGCGGTACAGCTCGGCGCGGCTGGCGTCGGTCAGGAAGGGTTCGTAGGGCTCAAAGTAGTCGAGAACCGGCAGGATCACTTCCGAGTAGTCGGCGGCGTTCAGCTCCCCGACCATCCGCCCCTCGAGCTCCCGCCGCCGCCGCGCGGCGTCGAAAAGCAGCGCGGCCATGCCGGTCGGCAGGGCGGCCGAGATCCTCACCGCGCTGACTCCTTGAAGACCAGAACTCCTCCCGCGGACCCGGGAGGAGTGGGGTGGGAAGCCTGCCGACGCACCGCGCTCGCCCCGGGTCGACCGGCCGGGGCGCGCGCCCCGGCCTATGTGATCCGGTGGTGATGATGCACGCCGCGCCAGGCCCGGGCGGTCGGCCCGGGCGTCGTGGCGAGCTGGCGGGCGGCGGGCAGGCGCATCATCGGTAGCCTCGGGCAGCTTACGGCCAGGCGATTACACCAGGGACGGGCGGGGGGTGTCAAGGGAGGAGATCCCGCGATCGCGGGGGGTTGCCTTCGACCACCACTCTTGCTAAAGTCCGCGTCGCCCTGATCACTTGACTCTATGGTCTCTTGACGGCTGCTCTCTCAAGAGTTGGGGAGAGAGCCGCAGGGAGGGGAGAGGATGCCCGAGTTACAGGCTTCACTCCGTTTCGTCCTCAAGACCCTGGCCAAGAGGATGGACGAGGCACGAGAGCACGATGCCAATGTGGAAGCTGTGTCCCCCCAAGGCCTCAAGCTCCTCACTCAGGCTCGAGACACGCGGCAGCGCAAGCAGCGGCTCAAGGAGCTGAAGGCCGCGCTCGATTACTTCAAGCCGATCGCCGACACGTACACCGATCTGCAGGGAGGCCGCAAGCTCATCGAGATGGTCGAGGCCTTGCTCGAGCCCCTGGAAAGCGCCCGCGCACGCCCCACGAAGCGTCTACTCGACGCGGCAGGGCGCCTTCGCGAGGTCTTGGTGGATCTGCCGCGGCCCGGCGTGGTCTTCGTGGTCGGTGCCGGCTGTTCTATGCAGTATGGGCTACCGAGTTTCCTCAATCTCCTCAGGTTCTCCTACGAGGACCTCAATCCCTACAACAAGGAGCGCGAGGTGACCGAGGCGCTCTCCGGATCGGCCTCGCAGAGCCAGCCTCTGACCTCACTCAGGGACCGCCTCGACAGTCACTGGCGAGCGTCCAAGCCCGCCGAGCTGAGGAAACTGCTCACGCGGTATCTCCGGTGGATCGACGGGAAGTGGTGCACCGCCTATCGTCAGCTCGCGGACATGGCGAGGCAGGGTTACATCCGCGCGATCGTCAACATGAACTTCGACATCCTCCTGGAGGAGGCCTTCGACGAGCGACCCAAGGTGCAACGGAGCTTCAAGCTTGCCTCCGGCTCGCTCGGTCCGGTCGTCATCAAACCGCACGGCTCACTCAAGGAACTCGACGGCATTCCCATCCTCGATCTCGCCCGAAGCGACCTGTTCGACAATCAGAGCGAGACCGATGCTGCAAACAGTCTCTTCCGGCAGAACGATGTCGTCCTTCTCGGCTATTCCGGGTCCGACGCGAAGATCGCCGCCGCCCTCAGTCCCGAGGAGGTGCCGACCGACGGCAAGGAGATCGAGGCGGTCCACTACAACCAGATCTTCGTTTTCAACATCGCCCGTCCGGATCCCCGTCTGCTCAAGATCATCGTCGATCGACAGTCGACCGACCTGATAGTGATTGGCCGTGAGGCGGCCTTTGAGAACGTCATGGCGGAGCTCAGGAGCGCACTCAACGTGCAGCGCAACACTCCAAAAGTGGTCTGGCAGAACGTCGTCGCCGCCAGCATCTGCAACGAGGACAAGCAAGATAACCGACTCAACCGTGAGATCTACGCCCTCTCCGAGCACTTCACGGCCGCCGAATCACGAGGGCTGGAGGGCTGCCGAAAGCTCGCGATCACCGTGCGCACTCAACTCAATGTCGCGGAGGTCGGGGACATCAGCATCGAGCAACACGCGGTCGAGCTATTTCAGCTCTGCCTCGACCTCGCGTACTGGACCGGCAACGGACTCACCACGCCGGAGAAATACCTGCTTCACTGCGCCGCCTATTTACATGATCTCGGTTACTTCTGGGCCCACAGCAGCAGCCGCAAGAACCAGAAGTACGGCTGGGAGCTCCTGACCACCCACGGCGAGGATAGCGAGACCCTGCTGCTCAAGCTGCCGCCCGGCAAGCTCGATTCAATCGTGCCGGAATCCTATCGCTACGAAGAGCACGATCGGCAGAGGACGTTCAAGAGGGAGTTCGTCGACGGCCTGATACTGCTTTGCAAGCTCCACAGCTTGTGTCCCCATCGTTCGGAGCGACTCGAGGAGCAGAGCTTCGAGGTGCCGATCGGGGAGTTTCGCATCCCGGTCCGTCTCGATCTGGTGGGCGCCCTCTTCAGCACCGCGGAGGAACTGTCCCAGGGCCATCCTTTCTTCCCTTCACCCTACTCCCTAGAGGGGTCCGTCGTGCCCCGCCACGACGATGACCCGCGCGAACGCCCGGGAGAAGACCCGTGCGAGCACCTGAGAGAGGACCCACGCGAACATGCAGGAGAGCGCGATCTCGAGGATCCGGTGCTCGACCTCTACCTCCGGCAGAAGAACAAGGAAATCGAGTTCAAGTTCCAGCGAGAGGCGGTCGTAGCCTGCCTCACGACCAAAGAGGCGGTGGCAGACTCTTCCGCCAGCTCTGGTCCCGCACTCCCTCCTCCTACCGACTCTGCAATCCTCCTGGCGGTCATGGCCGCAGATGCGGTGAAGGACCTCGATCGAGCCGCCCGAAAACGCGGGGGTAGGGGTATTCACCTTCTCTGTGCGCCCGAGCTCCCGGATTCCAAGGGCAAGGAGGACGATGCCACCCTCCTGCTCGACATGGGCCCACTGCTGCAGAACGCGCTGATCGAGCAGTTCCAGCGCCGACTCGACGAACTGCTCCAGGCCGCCGAGCGGCAGTCTTCATTCAGCATCGGCCTGGTCGCATCGGCCGTCGATCTGATCGCCCTCTATACTGATCCGATCTACGTTCAAACGCCGGGTGGAGGCCAACTCTGCACGCTCGAGAATCACGCAAAGATCAGGAACGCGCTGGAGCTGATGCAGCGGCCCGAGTACAGACGCCGTCATCCCCGCCTGCTCCATCGCTTCATGCTCATCTGCAACGAGATGCCCGAAGCCGAGAAGGAACGGACCAAAGACTTCCAGATCATGAAGGCCCACTTTCGGCGGAGCTTCGACCGCATCTACCGCCCCGCCTGGAGGTTCTGCGCCGACAAGTGGCTCAATGGGGTCGACGCCCTGGTCATGGCCCGGGCCTCTCTCGACTTCGGCTCCAGCCGATTCCGCAACGAAGTTGTGAACGGACTCCAGGACCTACTCGACGATAAGTTGACCTGCAAGCTACACGCTGAACTGCGCAAGCCATCCGCAGAACTGCCTGAAGGCTGGTACTGGGACGGGGACCCCGAACGTTGGCACACCGACGAGATGGAGCAATGGGGCTACGGCCACGATGGCTGCACCATCTGCACCAGCCGCCTTCTCTATGTATTCTCTGTAGCTCGTCGGCTGCTGCCCTCCAACACTCTACGCAAGAGATTTCGCGACCGGAACGGAAACTCGCTGGAATCGGCCGTCCGCTTTCTCCTGCAGTACATGATCCGCAAGTCATCAAACGACCCTTCCTGGTGGGGCATTGAGGAGCAACAACGCCTCGCCGAGAAGAAGAACGAGGCGGAAAAGGCGCTTCACTCCGCAGACTACGTCGCCTGGGCGGTGCGGGCCACGGTGCAGGCACTGCTCGTCGACGCCGAGGTGCGCGAGGCGACGGGAAAAGGTTGGCTCGATGAGGAATGCTCAGTTCCTCTGGACGAAGTCCATCGCCTGTTCGAGAAGCTCTGGACGCTTCTCTGCTCCATCGAGGGTGGCGAGAGACTGTTGAGCGACCGGGCAGAAGAGCCTCACTCGTACATCGTCGGCCACGTCGCGATCAGTTGTCTCGACATCCTGGAGCTTTGGGACGAAATCCGCCCCAAGAAAGGCAACCCGGCCTGGGAGGGTCTGTGGACGCTCCTAGACGAGCATGCCGGGAACTTCTCCAAGGACCCCGCCCGGCGACTGAAGTCTTCGATCAAGGAGGCTCTGACGCTCCTTAAGTCGAGGCATATAGCCCAGCTCAGCGAGTTCTTCGCCTGGCCAGCCTACGTGTTCCTGGCGAGCGCGGCGACCATCGATGGAGACGATACCCCGACGACCGAACGGGCAGGCGCTGACGACCATTGGGACCAAAAGCTCGTAGCCCTCCTCGAGGACTGTCTCCAAAGCCGGGTCTGGATCGAAACCGGAGAGGGCCGAGGATCGTGGGGCTACAACATCGAGAACACCCAGCGGATCGTCAGCTCGATGGCAATCTGTTGGCGTTATTGCTTCAAACATCAGGGGACCATGTCACGCCGGGTCGCTGAGCGACTCGGTCCTCTCACCGCCCGGCTAACGCCCGGCTAGAGAGCGTATCAGGCGCTATTCCTCCAGACATCCATTCAGCGCTTCCGCCCAAACTCCTCGGCACCGAAAGAGTAGCGTGCCTAACTTTCACACCACGCTCGATGATTCAGACAGAGCATGGAGGCGCCTAAAAATGGATAGCAAGACATCACCGTACAAAGGCGAAGCACAGAAACTCATCGCGCGAATGAGCCACGACGACCTCAAATGCAAAATCATAATCCCGATGTTTCAACACCAGACCTGGCTCTGCGAGGACGTTGACCGTCATTACGAGGTGGAGACGTTCTGTGATATCCTTCTTACTGCTCCCCATGACCCTCTTGATATGCAAGGTATTCAGGTGAAGGCGCGGGAGGATATATCCACCCGATCCGATGTTGCACGTGATCTCATGCCAGCAGCTGTAGCTGCGCTCGATTACACTTTTCTCCGCAAAGGGAGAGAGACCCGTCTTGCACGATTCTACTGGATCACCTCTGGAAAGGTATCGCATGCGGGTTCCATCGCAATCCGTGAGCGCCTAAACAACAATAGGAACCCAAGCACAAACGCTCGCGTAGAGGTCTGGGACAGCGGAGTGATTGTTGATAAGCTTCTTGAATGGAACTGCCAGTACCTCCTCGAGCTTCTTGAACTAGGGGCTCTGGTTGAACAAGGCGACTACCACGAAAAGTCTGAGGAGCCCATGTTCTCTGCCCACTACCAACGTCGAATCCTGCTCTGGCATTTATCACACCAATCAGGTTCGCGCGAAGCTGCACGTGACGCGGCGGACCATGCGGCAAGGCTCTTGCTGCCTGTTGTTCCGACCAACCGCAAGCGGTCCCGAGTCAACTCAACGCGACTTGCACCTTATTTCTACCGATGCCTACGAGAATCATTGGCAGAGTGGAGGACACTTGTTGTCAACAAGCCAGAGCTACTCGCGAACTGGCGAGGCCAACACGAAATGCTCATTAGAGCACTGGGCCAAGATGAAGTGCGGACGCTCCTGGCGCGCGAACATGGTCAGCCCAAGGCCGCCCTCCTTCTCGATTATGAGCACTGCTGGATTCAGATGAAGAGCCTTTCTGATCGCCATCATGTTGAGCGTCCGAGTCTCGCTACGCTGCAACTTCTTCGCCTTCTTCTGCGAAGCGGGATGACACCGCATGAGAGAACCATCGAGAGAAGACTGGAGCGTCTCGTCCTCGCCCTCGACAAGGAGGAAGGGCTCTCAATTGATCAACGCTGTAGCCTTTGCACCGGCACCGCTACTTCGTGTCTCATGCTTGCGAATCGGCGCAAAAGAGCAGCCCCTGCTGCTCGCTGGCTAGGCAGCCTTGAGAAGGAGCGCTTTTCGTACCTGGAGGGCGGCGCTTACTATCATGCCGGCCCGGCCGAACACGCGCTCCACTATGCGGCAACTGTTCTTATCGCGCTTTTAGACAGTCGTTTTCCGCATAAAGCATGCAGGCGAGCCTTTTTTGCCGACTCAGGCATTGATCAGCACGGGTTCTACTCCGAATGGCTGCGCTATCGGAATGTTGACCGCCATGAGGTGTGCCGGTACATCTTCGACGCTTTCCTGAGGTATCTACTCGCTGGATTTCAACTGACTCGGCAGGAATCAGCCTTCCTCATAAGGGCACTAAAGGGGCTTGCCCACTTTCTCATAAATGATGCCGAGAGCGACACACGCATATGGACAACCTATGCCGCGAGACTAAACATAACAAGCTTCGTCTTGGGCGTTGTCCTTGGGCAGGAGGAGTTCGTGGAACCGGCCAGGGAAGCGGTCAGGATTCTGCGAAAACGTGCACAACGGGCGGTACGCGACGACCCGGAAGAGACCGAGACGTGGGATTCGAGTTTTGATCGCACCCGCGTCTTAGTCGACGGCCTGCTGCAGACGTGGGAGGTCTTCCTCTTCCTGTCCGACTCAGATCATCCGAATGCCAGGCTCATGGAGGCGGTGCTTGCATGAGAATGTTTTTGTGCGTGCTCGTAGTCCAGGATCTCCGTCTCACAGCCTCCGGCCAAGGGTGATCTGTGTACTGTAATGAATCCGTTTGCGCGCATAGGGACGTACTTCATAGGGAACGTTGGTGGTCTCCAGGACCTCCCACCTCTCTCTGCTACACAAACCACGGATATCGGACACCCATGCGGTCTCGTCCGGTGTGAACTGGGTCTCAAAATCCATTGGACTTCCAATAATCAGAAGTCCACCCGGGCGAACAATCTGCGCCAGATCTTCCATCAGCCTCTTAGGCTGTTCCACGCAGTCAAGCACATTGAGACAAGTGACTAGATCAAAGTGACCGCGTGGTCTGGGAATCTGATCTGCCGTCACCTCGCAGACTTCAATCCTCGGTCTATCAGACTGAGCGATCGCCGGTGGCCAGGAGTGAACGGCACAGTAGCTCGGATCATGGAGCTCATCTACAACTGGAATGTACCGGGGCCGATCGTGGCCGAAAAGAATCCTCCTTGCCCAGTCGCAGAATTGCGATGATGGTTCTGCCAGCAGTGCCTCCTCCAAGCTGGGCAAGCGTGTCACGATTTCGTAGACCATACGGCCGATTGAGCCACCGACATCACAGTAGGTGTTTACTGTTACAGCATAAGTCTTACACCAATCGTCTGCAGTTTCGGCTACTCGCTGATAGAACAACGGATGGACTGGCGGTGTGTGCTGTTCTGGCCATACAGCCGAGTCCAAGAGATAGTCTGACCACTCCATTTCGAGGTAGGTGGCTAAGTACCAGGGATTCGTATATCGGTTCTTGCCTTCTGTCATCTTACGTCTCCGGCCATATGAAGCTGTCGCACAGTCTGATCTGCATGACGCGTCCGTCCCCTTATCACCAGCGTCCGGAACTCCTCGAAAGCCCCGCGCGTGTCCATCAACTCGCGGTAAGGGAGGTCGTCGAACCAGGTCTCGACGGTGAACCCCTGCTCCTCGAAGCAGCCCAGTAGCGCCTCTGCATCCGGGTAGCGGCGCCACAATTCCGGTTCGGTCCAGTTCATCGGGTTGGTGAAGACCACGCGGGCGCCCGGGCGCAGGATGCGGGCGCACTCGGCGAGGGCGCAGTCGGGGCCCTGGGGAAGTCGGTCGACGGTATTGATGCAAAGGGCGAGGTCGGCGGTTGCGTCAGCGATCGGCAGGGCTTCGAGGTCGGCGCGGACGAGGTGGACGTTGGCGCGGCCGCAGGCGGGGATGGTCAGTGACGGGAAACCGTCGGCGGGGAGCGGCACGACGAGCGGCTCGGTTCCGAGAACGATGCGTCGGGCCAGACCGAGCATTGCCACCGAGCCGTCGATCGCGACGACGACGCCGTCCGGCGCCAGGGCGGCGCAGTCGGCGGCGACGCGGCCGACGCCGCAGCCGGCGTCGACGATCACCGGCGGTCCGGAGGGATCGGGGGTTGCCCCCCGAGCCGCCAGCGCCTCCGCCACCAGCGACGAGACGGTGCGGTAGAGCGGCTCGTCGCTCCCGCGGTGGAGGGTCTGGTGGCCGAACGCCCAGAGCGCGGCGTAGCGCGCCGCGTAGCCGGCGCCGTACTTGCCCTGGGGCGTGCGGGAGAAGGTGAGGAAGCCGTCCTCGGCCTCGAAACGGTGGCGCTCGGGGCCGCGGCAGGCGACGCCGGCGCCAAAGCGTTCGAGCGGCGCGCGGCACTCGGGGCAGGCGAGCAGGGCGAGGACACGATCCGGCAGGCCGGCCCCGGCGCCCACGGTGGCCTCACTCCTCGCCGGTCGCCGGATCGGTGACCGCGGGCACCGGGCGCAGGCCGCCGGGCACCACCGCCGACACCACTGCCGCCAGCGAGCCGTCCTCGAGGCGGCTGCGCACGGCCCGGATGTCGCCGTCCAGGGGCCGGTCCTCGAGCATCGGCGCGGCGACCTCGCGCACCGCCAGGTAGGCAGCGCGGCTGCCGGTGCCGAGCCGGCCCGCGATCGCGTCGCGCTTCTCTGGCCGGGTGGCGTCGCGGAACTTCTCGGCCTCGGCGTCAGCCTGCCGCCAGACGTCGCGCACCGCGTCGCGACCGCGCCGGGGCCTGGGCGCTAGCAGCCTGCCGTCGTCCGCCGCGGCGGGAGCGATCGGCGAGATCGCCATCCCCACCCGCCATTCAACCGCCTGCGCCGCCGCCATCAACTCGATCGCTATCGCCGCCTGAGTGTTGGCGAGCACGGTGCGCAGCTTGCGGGCCGCGTGGGTGGCCATCGCCACGTGGTCCTCGCTGTTGGCCGAGGTCGGGATCGAGTCGACCGACGCCGGGTGGGCGAGCACCTTGTTCTCGGAGACCACCGCGGCGGCGGAGTACTGGGCGATCATGAAGCCGGAGTTGAGCCCGCGGTGGGGGATCAGGTTGGCGGGCAGGTTGCGGTTGTGATGCTGATCGAGGAGCATCTGAGTGCGGCGCTCGGAGATGTCGGCCAACTCGGCCACCGCGATCGCGAGGAAGTCCGCCGCCAACCCCACGGGCTGACCGTGGAAGTTGCCCGCCGAGTAGGAGAACCGGCGCTCGCCGCGGTAGCCCGGCGGCCAGTTGTCACGGAAGCGGAAGTCCCAAGGCTCGCCGTCGTGGCCGCCGCTTTCGCCCGGGAAAAACAGCGGGTTGTCGGTGGCGGCGTTGATCTCGCGCTCCGCCACCATACGGGCGAAGGCGACGGCGTCGCGGCTGGCGCCGTGCACCGCCGGCGCGCAGCGGAGTGAGTATGGGTCCTGGACCGCCCCGGCGCTGTCGATCAGCCGGCTGCCCTCGAGCATCGCCCGCAGGTTGGCCGCGCTGTCGCGCTGCCCGCGCAGGCGGCGGGCGCGGTGGATCCTCGGGTCGAAGGCGCGGGCGCAACCACACACCGCTTCGAGGCTGAGCGCCGCGGCGGCGTCGGCGGCGTTGGCCAGCCGCTCGGCGTCGGCGACGGCAAGCGCCAGCATGGCGGCCGAGAAGGTGGCGCCGTTGCATAGCGCCAGCCCCTCCTTGTAGGAAGGCTTCTGGGGGACGAATCCGAGATCCTTGGCGAGACCCGTCGCGGGGCGGACCTCGCGCCACCTCCGCGCCATGTCGGCTGGCTCGCGCACCAGGGCGTAGCGCCCCTCGCCGAGCAGCACCACGAATAGGTGCGCGAGCGGACAGAGGTCGCCGCTCGAGCCGACCGAGCCGCGCAAAGGCACGAGCGGCACGATCCCGCGTTCGAGCATCGCGGCGACCGTCTCGACCAGCTCCGCGCGCACGCCCGAATGTCCCTTGAGGAACGCGTTGCAGCGGATTGTCAGCGCCGCCCTCACCACCTCGGGCGGGAAGTAGTTGGCGGGATCGTCGGGGTCGGCGTTCTCGCCCACCCCGACCGCGTGGCTGAGCAGGATGTTGCGCTGGAGGTCCTCGAGCTGATCGGGGGCGACCGGGATGTCCTTGAACTCGCCGAAGCCGGTGGTGACACCGTAGTCCTGGACCGGGAGCTCGGCGACCTCGCCGGTGCGGAAGCGCTCGAAGCCCTCGCCGTAGTCGCGGGCGATTCTCTCGATCTGCAGCCAACCGTGGCGCACGCGCTCGAGCGCCGCCGGGTCGCAGCGCACGGTCGAGCCCGGGTCGCGGGCGACGCGGAGGAGCTGCTCGATCGAGAGCGAGGAGCCGTCGAGGGTGACCGGGGAGGACTCGAGGTCGCCTGGGTGCCGGGTGGGGGCGCCCCCACGATGGGCAGGCTCGCTCAAGCCGCAGTCTCCTCGATCGCGGCCAGCATCTCGTGGACGGTCGCCACCAGGTCCGGGATCGAGCGCGGAGCCTCACGCTGCCCGGGTCGCTTCGCAAGCCACTCCTCGCGCCCTTCGATGCTCTCGGCGCGGGCTCGTCCGGCCTCCATGTCCTTGAGCGTCACGCTCTTGCGCTCCTTCTCGTCCGGACCATAGAGCAGAGCAATCGGCACTCCGGTCTGGTCGGCGTACTTGAGCTGCTTGCCTACTCCACGGGCGTCGCCCAGGTAGAGCTCGGTCGGGATACCGGCGCGGCGCAGCGCCCAGGTGATCTCGACGCACTCGTCGGTCAGCGACGGGTCGATGATCGTCACCAGCACCCGCGCGGTGGCACGGCGCTGGCCGGTCCGGCCGAGGTGCACCAGCGCTGCGAGCAGCCGGTCGACCCCGATCGAGGCGCCGGTGGCGGGCACCTTCTCGCCGAGGAAGCGCTCGACCAGTCCGTCGTAGCGACCGCCGCCGAACACCGAGCCGAACTCGGAGCCCTCGCCGCCCAGGATCGCCTCGAACACCGGCCCGTCGTAGTAGGCCAGGCCGCGGGCGATCGAGAGGTCGAGCTTAACCCGATCGTCGGCGTAGCCGAGCGCGGTGAGGTGGCGAGAGATCCGGCGCACGGTATCGACCTCCGCAGCCGCGCCCTCGACGCCGGCGAACAGCTCGCTGAGCTGCGCGACCACCTCGTCGCGGCGGTTGGACCGGATGGCGAGGAAGCGCTCGATGCGATCGACCTGGGCGTCGCCGAGGCCCTGGCCGGCGATCACGTCGCCGGACTCGTCGGTGTAGCCGGTGGTCAGCTCCTTGCGCACCTTTTCGGGACCCACCTTCTCGAGCTTGTCGAGCACGCGGAAGACGTCCGGTCCGCGCCCGGGCGCCACGTCGGCGAACCGGAGCAGGACGTTGAGGATGCCGCGGCTCGAGAAGCGTACGGTGTACTCCCCCACCCGGAGCGCCTCGAGCGTGTCGGCCATGCCGGCGAGGATCTCGGTGTCGGCGACCTCAGAGACCACCCCCACGGAGTCGAGATCGAACTGGGTGAACTCCCGGAACCGGCCTTTGTCGGGCTTGTCGGAGCGCCAGACCGGCGCCACCTGATAGCGGCGGAACGGACGCGGCAGCTCCTTGTACTGGGCCACCACCCGCGCCAGCGGTACGGTGAGGTCGAAGCGCAGCCCGAGCTTGACCGGCTCCGGGCCCTGGACGGTGAAGATCGAACGCTGGGCCTCGTCCCCCGCCGCCGAACCGACGAGTACGTCGAGGAGCTCGATCGCCGGCGTCGACAGGGGCACGAAGCCGTACAGTTCGTAGACGCCGCGGATGGTGTCGACCATCCACTGGCGGGCAAGCATCTCGGCCGGCATCAGGTCGCGCAGGCCCTTGAGCAGGCGGGGTTCTACTCGATCGGTCATAGTTGCAGCAAGTCCCTGTGGGACGCCGCCCGAAGGCGATCTGGTCGGGAGTGGTACCGGCGACGGGAGTCGAACCCGTGACCTCCTGATCCACAGTCAGGCGCTCTAGCCACCTGAGCTACACCGGCAGCCTCAGGACCGATGATCCTAGTCGCGCCACCGGCCCGTGTCAAAGCCCGGGGGCGCTGCCGAGCGCGCTCACCGCGCCACCAGCAGGTTGGAGGAGAACAGGCCGTCGGCGTCGGTCCAGAGGCCGTCCAGGACGAAGCCCGCCTCCGCCGCCAGCCATTCCACCTGCTCGCGGTCGAACTTGTAGGAGCACTCGCTGAGGATCCACTCGCCGGCGGTGAACCCGACCTCGAGGCCGAGGGCGTCGATCGGCACCCGCTGGTCGCGGCGGCTGACCAGGTGCATCTCAACGCGGCCGCGCTCGCGGTCGTACACCGCCCGGTGCTCGAAACCACGGAGGTCGAAGCCGCCTCCCAGCTCGCGGTTGATTCGCACCAGCAGGTTGAGGTTGAACGCCGCGGTCACGCCCAGGGCGTCGTCGTAGGCGGGGATCAGGACGTCCTCGGACTTCTTGAGGTCGAGGCCGAGCAGCAGGCCGTCGCCGGGCTCGAGCATCGCCCGGATGCCGGCGAGCAGCTCCGCCGCCTCGGGGGGCTCGAGGTTGCCCAGCGTCGAGCCGAGGAAGAGGACCAGCGTGCGGACGGTGCTCCGATTCCTGTTGTCGGCAAGCACGCCGAGACCGGCCATGTAGTCGCCGACCTGAGGGTGGACGCGGAGTCTGGGGTAGTCGGCGCGCAGCTCCTGGGCGCTGCGCTTGAGCGCCGAGGTGGAAATGTCGATCGACACGTAGTCGACGCCGTCGGGCTGACGGTCGAGCAGCGCCTCGATGATGAAGCGGCTCTTGCTGGCGTCGCCGCTCCCAAGCTCGACCAGCCGCAAGGGACCGGGAAGGCGGGCGACGATGTCGGCACCGTGGTGGCCGAGGATCGACGCTTCGGCACGGGTCACGTAGTACTCGGGCAGCGCGCAGATCGCCTCGAACAGGCGGGAGCCCAGGTCGTCGTAGAAGTACTTCGGCTTGAGCGTTTTGGGCGGGGCGGTGAGACCCTCGCGCACGTCCTCCGCGAATCCGCCGAGAGCCGGCTCGGTGAGGGGCGAGTTGGCGGGTTCGGCGGTCATGAGTCGCTGGAGGAGCAGCCGCGCAGATGCTAGCACACCCGCTCCGTGACCCTTCCGCTCTCCAGCCCGAGCAGCCGCCGCCCGAGCGCCTCCGGCAGCTCGCGACCGGCCATCAGCCGGAACTGCCCGAGCGCCTGGTAGAGCAGCACCTCGCGGCCGCCGATCGCGACCCCGCCGCCGGCACGGGCGGCGGTGAGCAGCGGCGACTCCGCGGCGTGCGCCCCCGCACCGTCGCCGGCCGCGGGCCGCCCGGCCCGGTAGTCCATCTCGACCGCCGCCGCCCCCGGCGCCAGGCGGCCGGG
>CAZNIX010000061.1:0-14964 GCA_964573125.1 uncultured Thermoanaerobaculia bacterium | reverse complement strand
TCCAACCGCCTCCACCGCGTCCCGGCTACCCACTCCTACTCCAGGAGAGCCGGAAATCTGGGTCGTCCATGGTGAGGGCAAGGTCGTCTTCGAATACCAGGACTGCGTCGGCAAAGTCGACACCATGCTTGCGGAGGTTCGCACCCGCCTTCTCCTCGTCCCACTCGAACTCCACAGATGGCAGTGTATGCACATTTGTGCACCCTTGTCAACTGCCGAGCCTCGCGAACCCGCCAATGCCTATCGGTACTCCCGCCGCCCAACGGTCTCGCGCCTCCAGCGGCGCGCGGAGCGCGACCGTCTGCAGGCGCTTGGTTGGGCGCCCAACCGACGGCCCTGTAGGCGCCCGAGGTCGATGGGCGTCACGGTAACGGAGCTCCACGTTCGAAGTGCACGATGAGTGCAGACGCCTGCTCCATATGACTTGCTCCTCCATGGAGATTGCTCAACATAAACCGCAGAGAGTGAGGGTACGCCAGAGCGGAGGCAGCGACCCAATGTCCGCCTGCCCATTGGCCGGCGCCAGCGTCACATAGTGTAGAGTACAAGTCCTTCAGCGTGGCGCGATTGGCGCCGAACTCCTCTAGGAGCGACTGAAGCGCCGGATGGGACAAGCAGTAGTCGAGGAGGGCATTCTCAGCCTGCTCACGACGATTCGGGGTCGCCATGAGCTCCCTCATCATATCCGCGGGACTCACCTCGCGCCCGAGCTCTCGTGAGATGCGCTCCAGAGACCGCGGTGGAAGCCCGACGTATTTGCCAGACGGCCCGCCTCCCAGAGACATCAGGCGAGCCGCGACCCTTGCCCCTACTAGACGACTGAAGGCCCCGTAGACGAACGCGAGGAGCACGGCCAAGAGGCCGGCCTTCCAGCCGAAGGCCACGAAGACGCCCAGTAGTATACCCAGAAGGACGAGGCTCAGTACTGCGTCAATCTGATGCTTCTTGGCTCCGCGTAGGAAGCTGTTGAGCATGACGAGAAACGCTGTGATGGCGATTCCGATGTGGAGAAAGTAGATCATGCTAGTGCGCCGTTGTGAGCCGCCCAACGTGACTGAGGTAAGCGGCGCGGCCCGCAGGGCCGTGACCGCTTCACCGATGGGTTGGACGGGTGCCTAAAGGAATGATGGCTACTTTCAGCCCTCGAATGAACCCCTCCGCGGTCCGTTCCCACCTGTCGAACGCACGTCGAGTAATGGAGACGGCACCTGCCTTGTGACTAGTTCCGTGGGCCACTTCATGCCTAGCATTAATCAACTCGGCCAGATCGCGCTTTGCCTTAGAGCTGGGATAGTTCCTCCAGGAGATCTTTGATGTGATTCGGGGGTGTCCGAGCGCAAGAAAGAGCTTGTCGATCGAGCCCGGCGAAGATAGACGGAAGTACTTGCTGGTGGAGTTGAAAATCTCGCGGAGGTCCTGGTCACTGAGGGATTGGTGCCGCTCCCTAAACGCGGTCTCAAAGATGGTTTCGATCCTTCCTTCCAGCTTCGCGACAAGCAGAACGACCGCAGCCTCAAGCAGTGCGCGCCGGGTCTGCTTGGGGTGATCGACGCCTCTGGGCACCGCACTGTGGAGCGCCAGGAGGCGCTCGAGCGACTTGCCCAGATACCACGAAGACAGCCAATCGAGAGCATCGACCAACTCAAGCTTCTCGGCCATGTTCTCCGTCTAACGGCTCTGCGCCTCACCGGCGCGCGGAGCGCGCCGGGTGCAGGCGGGTGTTCGACGCGTCTGCGCCACGGCTGGTCTCACTACTCCTCGCGTCGCTCATGGAGGAATCGGAGCTGAGCGTGCATTCCCCCGGGATCACCTTCCACACCAAGAACTCGCTCAAACCCGTCCCAGGGCACCGTGTTCTCAGCAACGAACAGCCATCGCGGGAGGACATCACAGTCCCTGGCGATACGCTCCAGCAAGCTGCCCTGCCCGAACCGATCGTAGTTCTCGCCGAACCCGTGGTCTTGGAGCACGATGACGAAGGGAAGTGAATGAGCTAGCCCTTGGCAGAACAGAGCATCGTAGGCGGCTATGCCGTCTGCTCCAAGGAAGAGGATGGCGAGGCGGCGCGCCCCGTGGTTGTCGTCGAAACCGTGGTCCCGCTCCAGAACTTCCAGGAACCCGAAGGGAGCGGTGGCGACGGCGGCGAACCGGTATGTGTCCTGCGGGACCTCACCGGCATGGACGTGAGGAGTCCAACCCCTGGAAGCGAGATCGCTCTCGCGAAGCTGGAGCCGGGCCAAAGTGTGGTAGCCATGGAAGCCGTGGGTGGCGTGCCTGAGCTCAGCTTCCAGAGCAGCTTGCGTCACGCCGTAGTCGGCATACACGAAGGAATGGGCACTCTGTGTCGAGCCGAACACCTTCACGGGATGGTCATCGGTGCCGGAACCGGGATAGTAGACCACGCGGGACCCGAAGAACTCCTGACGTGAGAACGAAGCCCCATCTCTGAACTGGTCGAGCCATGCAGGGATTCTCTCGGGCAACCCCCGTAGGTACTCGTACAGGGTCATGGCGCTCTCCGGGGCATCAGTCTGTGTCGGCACGAACCCTTGATCCGTCGAACGGTTCTAGTGCTCACCGGCGCGCGGTGCGCGGCCGGTGCAGCAGGCAGGTTCTACGGCAGATCGTTCTGGTCGCCGGGCCAACGCCAGCGGACTTCCGCCTCGCCTCCACTCACCCGGCCGCCCTGGACTCGTCCGGTCGAATCTCCGCACCCGGGGCACGGCCTTTCGCCATGGTGGATCAACTCGCTCACGATGTAGACCTTTCCGCAGACGGGACACGTAATGGCGATGTTGTTCCCCTCCCAATCGTCGCCTGGGCGATGTGGATCAATAGCTCTTCGGCGCATTTTGCATCATCCTCCCTTGCTCTCCGTGTCTGAGGCCATGGCTGACTTCAACGGCATCAGCAGGCAAGGCACTGCCGGGCGCCGTTTTCCATAGTGCTCTGCTTCGAGAATTGGCTGTTCGGACTTTAGGTGACTTCCACCCATGGTACCTCAATCCTGATGTCCTCGAAGCCGTCGTGCAGAGGCAAGCGCTTCGCTCGGGGTCTAGACACCGGAACGGATGGTGTAGCTGGGTGCCCCCCGTGAGGCCGCGTGATTGAAGGTCTGTTGCGCCGCCGAAGTAGCCTGTCTCCTCCAACGATCTCGCCTCGATAACGGCCATGCCAGACCTCAGTGCCATCGAGCTTTCCCAGGTAGACTCCACTCGTGAAGAAGACGTGCTTGCCCTCGACGAAGCCCAGCGGAGAGCCGTGAGAATCGTAGAGCCACTTCACGCCGGTTCTTCCTTCCTGCGAGTCCGGAATCTCGCTGCCGTAGAACCGATAAGCGTCTTTCCGCAGTCCGCAGCCCGAGGCCGGGGCGAGCCGGAAGGCATCAGCGGCGGCCCTCGGCGGGAGAAGGATTGCGGAAAGACGCTGGTTGAGCGAAGCCGCGGGCCGGCGGCGAGGAGGTATGCACTTTGGATGGCTGCCGCTGGAGCCGCGGGTTGGGGCGGGGGGCGATGGTGCCGTGCGGCGAGGAGCCGTCGGAGCGCCGCCGGAGGTCCCGGCGGCGACCAGTCAGGTCGGCTCGACGGTTTCGAAGTTGCACGCTGGCCACATTGTACCACCGGTACCCGCCCGAAGGACGCACCCTGGCCAGGGACCCGGTGGAGCCGGGCCGAGGAGCGTCGTTGGTGGCCGAGGGGGAGCTGCTCATGGTGGACCGCGAGCATCGACGTGCCGGTGCTTGGCTGGGAGCGCCTGGATCGGCTGCAAGCGACCGCGGCGGCAATGGGGACAGAGGGTGGCGTCGAAGCCGGTGAGCCGGAGCAGGCGCTGCTGCCAGCTCTCGCCGGCCGGCTCCGCGCATCGGTCGGCGGCGGGGGCGCCGAGCAGGGCGCGGCACTGCTCGAGATCGCGGCGGCGGTTTCGATGGGCCAGCAGGCCGTAGTAGCGGATGCGCACGAAGCGCTCCGGGAGCACGTGGAGCAGGAAGCGCCGGATGAATTCGAGGGCGGGCAGCCGCTGGACCTTCCAGCGCTCCTCCGCAGCTCGGTCCTTGTACCGGAAGAGCACGTCGTCGCCGTCGAGACCGACCAGGCGCTGGTTGGAGATGGCAACGCGGTGGGTCTCACCCGGTGGCGCTTGCCGTGGTCGAGGTGGAGGCCGGCAAGCTCACGATTCAGGCCGTCTGAGCTTCGGCCGCTCGGCCGGCAGGGAGCGGAGGCTCGCTTACGCTCCCTGCGGGCTCTCGCGGCATATCATGCGGTGCGCAGCTTTTCGCGGATGACCCGCGCCGCTCGTGCGATCCGAGGGACGGCACGAACATCCGCAACACGGCTCGAAACATGACACCGCAACGAATTCGCCCCCTCTTCGCCCTGGCGCTCGCTCTCGCGGCCGCGCCGCCCGTCCTCGCCGACGAGGTCGCGAAGCTGCGCCTCGCCGACGGCGCCGAGATGGCCTACGTCGCGCGCGGCGCGGGCGAGCCGGCGCTGGTGTTCGTCCACTGCGGCAACTGCCGGCTGGAGATCTGGAGCGAGACTCTCGAGGCATTCGCCGGCGAGGGCCGCGTGGTGGCGATGGACCTGCCCGGCTACGGGCGGTCGCCGGCCGGGCCGCGCGAGCGCTTCACGATCGAGGGCTACGGCGAGGACGTCGCGGCGCTGGTCGAGCACCTGCAGATCGGCCGGGTGATCCTGGTCGGCAACTCGCTGGGCGGGCCGGTCGCGCTCGAGGCGGCGCGGCGGCTGGGGCGCGAGCGCGTGCTCGGCGTGGTCGCGGTCGATACCCTCCACAACGTCGAGGCCGAGTGGCCGGAGGAGGACTGGCGGCGGCGGCTCGAGGCCTACCGCCGCGACTTCCGGAGCGCCTGCGACGAGATGATGCTCGGGCTGCTGCCGGAGGGCGCGCCCGCCGCCGCCCGCGAGCGCGCCGACCGCGAGACCTGCGACGGCGATCCGCGCGCCGCGATCGCGCTGTTCGAGACCCTGCGCGGCTACGACCAGGCGGCGGCGATCAAGGCCGCGGGCGTGCCGATCCGGGCGATCCACTCGTCCCTCTTCCCGACCGCGCCCGAGGTCAACCGCAGGCACGCCGTCTCGTTCGAGGTCGTCCTAATGGAGGGCGTCGGCCACTACCCCCAGGTCGAGCGCCCGGAGGAGTTCCAGCGCCACCTGCGCGAGGTCGTCCACAAGCTCGGCGAGCGCCACTGATCTCGATGGTGGACCGTCTCCCTCCTCACCGGCGGCGGCATCCAGCTCGACCCGCCGCTACCCACTGCAAGTTGTCGTGAGCCGAGCTCAGCGGCGGGCTCTGGTCCGACCGCTGGAAGCCCTGGTTGCGCGAGAAGCCGGGATCAGGCGAATCTCAACCTGGCAGCCGACCGCCCGCGCATATTTCTTGAGCGTCGTAACCGACGGTGAGTGCTTCCCGACGGCTTCGAGCCGCGAGACTGCGCTTTTCGTGGTGCCCATTGATTCCGCGACATCTTCTTGCGTCAGACCCGCTCGCGATCGGGCGGAGAGCATTTCACGGATAAGGCTATACTCGCTGTCCAGGTCCTCATAAGCCTCGGTGAATCCCTTTCGCCTCCGGGCCTTGTCGAGGAACGCCTCATGGTCGTGCGGTTCGGGGCGGTAGGTTAGCTCAGACATTTTGAACCTCTTTCAGTCTCTTGCGTGCTATGGCAAGCTCACGTGTCGGGGTTGCCTGCGTTTTCTTGATGAAAGCGTGCAGGACGATCACGCGTCGGTCCTTGACATAGCAGTACAGAACACGTCCAGCGCCTTCGCGCCCACGGGTCTCAACTCGAACAGGCCGCCGCCAAGCGCCCGGGAGTGCGGCATCCGCAGATCCGGCCCGAACTCCAGCAGGAGCTCCACGATCCGCGCGTAATCGGCCAAGATGCCAACCGGCCAGTTCTCAATCGCCTCTATTACACGAGCGTGGAAGTATTCTACGACGTAGTACGAAACGAAGCGAGGTTAGCAGAAATGCGAACTGGTCGTCAACCGCCCCAGTGAGTCCCGGTCGCGCTCGAAGCGGCGCGGCGGCTGGGGCGCGAGCGCGTGCTCGGCGGGGCCCGATCCCGACGCGCCGCGCCCGCCGGCCGTACAATCGCCGACGGGCGGTTGTGCGGCCGGCGGACGGCGCGCCCAACCCCGTGACGAAACCGAACCCGAGACCGGAGGACCGGCCGATGCCGACCCACCGCTTGCAGCGCTCCTTCGCCGCCGCCGTGATCGCCTGCGCGCTCGCCTCCGGCGCCGCTGCTCAGTCGGCGCGCGCCCCGGCGCCGGCCGGCCGCGACGACGAAGCCTCGGTGGCCGCGCGCCTGGCCGCGATCGAGGTCCGGCTCGAGCGCATCGCCGTCGCGCTCGAGCAGCAGGCGGAGCTGGCGCGGCTCGACGTGATCGTCCGGCGCGTCGAGTCGGGCGAGCGGCGGCTCGACGATCTCGAGGGCTCGCGCGCTCAGGCCCGCGCCTACCTCCTGACCCTGCGCGAGCGGCGGGCGACCGCCGACCGCGTGCTCGCCGAGGCGCGCGCGCGGGCCGAGACCGGCTGGCCGCCCGGCCCGCGCGAGGAGGCGGTGCGCCTGCGCGACGAGGCCGCGACCACGCTCGAGCAGATCGACCTCGAGATCGCGGCCCAGGAGTCGTCGGTCGCCGGTCTCGACGCCCGCGCCGCCCGCCTGCGCCAGGAGATCGCCGCCTGGAGCGCGCTGCTCGAAGCGGAGCTCGCGCCGCCGATCCCGCCGGTCGAGGAGACGGAGGAGCCGGTCGAGGCCCCGGAGACGCCGGAGGCGAGCAGCCCGGGGCCGTGATCGGGTCGGCGTCGCCTTGCCCGCCCCCGCCCGAGAGCCTAGAATCCGCCGACCATGCCTCCGCGTGCCGAATCGCCGAGCATCCGCCACCTCGCCTCCCACGCCGGCGAATCCGTGACCCTGCGCGGGTGGCTCGAGAACGCGCGCTCCTCGGGCAAGATCGCGTTCCTCCAGGTGCGCGACGGCAGCGGTACGGTGCAAGCGGTGGCGTCGCGGGCGGAGCTGCCGGAGGCGGACTGGGAGGCGGTCCAGGCGGCGACCCAGGAGTCGACGGTCGAGGTCACGGGCACGGTGAAGGAGGACAAGCGGGCGCCCGGCGGCGTCGAGCTGCAGCTCACGGGCTTCAAGCTGCTGCACCGGACCGACGACTACCCGATCACGCCCAAGGAGCACGGCACCGCGTTCCTGATGGAGCACCGCCACCTCTGGCTGCGCTCGACCCGGCAGCGCGCCGCGCTCCGGGTGCGCAGCGAGGTCGAGCAGGCGATCCGCGACTTCTTCTACCGGCGCGAGTACGTGCTGATCGACTCGCCGATCCTCACCCCCGCCGCCTGCGAGGGGACCTCGACCCTGTTCCAGACCGACTACTTCGGCCACCCGGCGTTCCTCTCGCAGTCGGGCCAGCTCTACCTTGAGCCGGCGTGCGCCGCGTTCGGCAAGGTCTACTGCTTCGGCCCGACCTTCCGCGCCGAGAAATCGAAGACCCGCCGCCACCTGATGGAGTTCTGGATGGTCGAGCCCGAGGTCGCGTTCCTCGAGTTCGACGGGCTGCTCGAGCTGACCGAGGAGTTCATCCGGGAGCTGATCGGCCGCGTGCTCGAGCGCTGCCGCGGCGAGCTGGCGGCCCTCGAGCGCGACGCGGCGCCGCTCGAGCGGGCGGTCGGCGCCGAGCCGTTCCCGCGGATCACCTACCGCGAGGCGCTCGCGATCCTCGCCGCGGAGGGGGCGCCGCTGCCGTTCGGCGAGGACTTCGGCGCCGAGCACGAGACGAAGCTCGGCGAGCGCTTCGGCCGGCCGGTGATGGTCACCCGCTTCCCGGCCGCGATCAAGGCCTTCTACATGGAGCCCGACCCCGAGGACCCGGAGACCGTGCTCGGCGTCGACGTCATCGCGCCGGAGGGCTACGGCGAGATCGTCGGCGGCAGCCAGCGCATCCACGACCACGACCTGCTGCACCGGCGGCTGGTCCAGCACGAGCTGCCGCTCGCGGCGTTCCAGTGGTACCTCGACGTGCGCCGGTACGGCACCTTCCCGCACAGCGGCTTCGGCATGGGGCTCGAGCGCTTCGTCGCGTGGATGGGCGGGCTCGCCCACCTGCGGGAGACCATCCCCTACCCGCGCATGCTCTACCGGATCTACCCGTAGATTCGTCGTGCCGTCGCGCGCCGCCGTCGCCGCTGCGGTCGGGCTCCTGGTGGCGATCTGGGGCACCACCTGGGCGGCGATCCGGATCGGCCTCGACGACCTGCCGCCGCTGACCTCGCTGGCGGCGCGCTTCGGCGTCGCCGGCGCCTTGCTGCTCGCGCTGGCGCCGGCGTTCGGGGTGCGCCTGGGGGCGAGCCCGCGCGAGCGCTGGCTGTGGCTGGTCAACGGCGGGCTGACCTTCACCGTCTGCTACGGCATCGTCTACTGGGGCGAGCAGCGGGTGCCGTCGGGGCTGACCGCTCTGCTCTTCGCCACCTTTCCGCTGTTCGTCGCCGTCCTCGGCCACTTCTTCCTCCCCGGCGAGCGGCTGCACGCGCGCGGCGCCGCCGGCACCCTGATCGGCTTCGCCGGGGTGGCGGTGATCTTCTCCGAGGACCTGTCCCGGCTCGGCGGCCCCGGGGTGACGGCGGCGGCGGCGGTGCTGCTGCTCGCGCCGGCGACGTCGGCGGTCGCGAACGTCGCGGTCAAGCGCTTCGGGCAGGGCGTCCACCCGCTGTCGCTGACCGCGGTGCCGCTGCTCGGGGCGGCGGCGACGGTCGGCGGCGCCGCGGCGCTGACCGAGACCGACCGCGCGGTGCGCTGGACGCCGGTGGCGATCGGTTCGGTGGTCTACCTCGCGCTCTTCGGCACGGCGCTCGCGTTCGTCGTCTACTTCTGGCTGCTCGACAAGCTCCCGGCGACTCGGCTGTCGCTGATCACCTATGCGGTGCCGGTGGTCGCGGTCGCGGTCGGCACCCTGGCGCTCGGCGAGCGGTTCACCCCGCGCATCGCCGCCGGCGCCGCGCTGGTCCTGGCGGGGGTCGCGCTCGCCGGCCGGGCGCGGCCGGTGCCGCGAGCCTGACCGGGCCGGCAAACCGGGCGATTCCGCCGCTCCGGCGCCGGGATGCCGTAGTGCGGCAAAAGCGCCGCCGGACGGCGCCGGCAGGCCCGCAGCCGCCGGCGGCCGCCGAGCGACAATCGCTTGCCGCAGCGTGTCTTTACGCGGCGCCTCCGGCCTGTTATGATTATGCCGACGTGCGGCAAACATCCACCACAGGGGCGATCACAAGGGCGACGACAAAGGGGGGTCCGGCCATGACCAGCGAAGAGCTCACCGCGGTCAGCGAAAAAGAGGCGATGGAGGTGGCGGAGGCCTCCCGCGAGCGCGAGTGGGAGCGCCCGAGCTTCCTGCGCGAGCTGTTCCTGGGCAACTTCCGGCTCGACCTCGTCCACCCCTTTCCGCTCGCCCCGAGCGAGGAGGAGGAGCGGCCGGAGTTCCGCGCCTTCTACGAGGCGTTCAAGGAGTTCCTGCGCCAGGAGCTGGACTCGGTCGCGATCGACGTCACCGGCGAGTACCCGGAGTCGCTGGTCGACGGCCTTTGCAAGCTCGGCGCGTTCGGCATGAAGATCCCCAAGGAGTACGGCGGCCTCGGCTTCAACGCGGTCGAGTACCAGAAGGTCATGCACCTGGTCGGGAGCTGCGACGGCAACCTCTCGGCGCTGCTCTCCGCCCACCAGTCGATCGGCGTGCCCCAGCCGGTCAAGCTCTTCGGCAGCAAAGAGCTGAAGCGGAAGTACCTGCCGCGCTGCGCCGCCGGCGAGATCTCGGCGTTCGCGCTCACCGAGGCGGAGGTCGGCTCCGACCCGGCGCGGCTGCAGACCAGCGTCGAGCGCACCCCGGACGGTGATTTCATCCTCAACGGCGAGAAGCTCTGGTGCACCAACGGCACGCTGGCCAAGCTCCTGGTGGTGATGGCCCGCCACCCGGAGAACAAGGCGATCAGCGCGTTCGTGGTCGAAACCGCGTGGCCCGGGGTCAAGGTCGAGCACCGCTGCCACTTCATGGGGCTGCGCGCGCTCGCCAACGCGGTGATCAGCTTCAAGGACGTGATCGTGCCCGCCGAGAACCTGATCGGCAAGGAGGGGCGCGGGCTCAAGATCGCGCTCACCACCCTCAACGAGGGACGGCTGTCGATCCCCAACGGCTCGGTCGGCGGCGCCAAGGCGGCGCTCGAGATCTGCCGCAAGTGGGCGAACGAGCGCGTGCAGTGGGGCAAGCCGATCGGCAAGCACGAGGCGATCGCGCACAAGCTCGCCGAGATGGCGGCCTACACGTTCGCCATGGAGTCGATGGTCGGCTTCGCCACCCAGGTCGCCGACCGCGGCGACGTCGACATCCGGCTCGAGGCGGCGGCGTCGAAGGAGTGGGTCACCTTCCGCACCTGGCAGATCGTCGACGAGGCGATGCAGATCCGCGGCGGCCGCGGCTACGAGACCGAATCCTCGCTCGCCGCCCGCGGCGAGGAGCCGATCGGGGTCGAGCGCATGATGCGCGACTACCGGATCAACAAGATCTTCGAGGGGTCGAGCGAGATCATGCACCTGTTCATGGCGCGCGAGGCGGTCGACAAGCACCTCGAGGTCGCCGGCGCCCTGATCGACCCGAAGAAAAAGCTCGCCGAGAAGCTCGCCGAGCTGCCCTCGATCGCCGGCTTCTACGCCGCCTGGTACCCGACCCGCTGGCTGGGCTGGGGGCACTTCCCGCGCTACCAGGAGTTCGGCGCCCTGGCCGGCCACCTGCGCTTCGTCGAGCGCAAGTCGCGGAAGCTCGCGCGCGAGGTCTTCCACGGCATGGTGGTTCACGGACCGCGGCTCCAGAACAAGCAGGGGTTCCTGTTCCGGCTGGTCGACATCACCAACGAGCTGTTCGCGATGGCGACCTCGGCCGCCCGCGCCCACGCCATGGCCGAGCGCCGGCACCCCGATGCCGCCAAGGCCGCCGAGCTGGCCGACCTGTTCTGCCGCATGGCCCGGCGCCGCATCCGCGGCCTCTTCCACGACCTGTGGTCGAACGACGACGTGCGCAAGTACAAGGTCGCCCAGAACGTCCTCGCCGGCCGCCACGCCTGGCTCGAGCAGGGCACCATGGGCCTGGGCGCCACGGTCAAGTCGCACCGGGAGCCGGCGCCGGCCGCCGAGCGCGACGAGCGGGCGGCGGTGGCGCGGCCGGCCGCGGCGCGCTGACGGCGCGAGTCCCCGCGGCCTCGCGTGCGATCCGCTACCCTGACAGCGGGCGCTCCGCCATCAGGTGGAGCGTGTTGCCCTCCGTGTCCTTGAAGACCGCCATCCACAGCTCGTGATCGGCGGCGCGGTGGAGGAGGTGGGGCGGGCGCTCGAACTCGACGCCCCGGCTCGCCAGGGCGCGGTGGGCGCGGTCGATGTCCGCGACCCGGAAGTAGACGAGCGGAGAGACCGCCGGGCCGGCGTCGCTCTCGGGCAGGCCGAGGAGCAGGCGGACCTCGCCGCACTGGAAGAACGCCATCCCCGGCGGCGCCTGGAAGAGGAAGGGGAGCCGTAGGGCGTCGCGGTAGAACCCGACCGCCCGGTCGAGGTCCGCGACGAAGAGGCCGACCTGGCCGATGCCGGTGATCTCGGGCGGGGTCGTGGTCTCGCTCATGGGAAGATCTCCTTTGCCATCGGTGCTCGGGATGCGGACACCGTGGTGGCTGGGGGAGGCTCCGGGGATCCGGCCCGAATCGCTACGGCAGGTAGGGGCGCGCGGGGACGGAGAGGCGGTCGCCGCCGGGGAGCCGGAGGGGGATCTCGTCCTCCGCCGTCAGGAGCCGGCGCGAGCGGTAGGTGCGGGCCTCGGGATCGGGGTCTTCGTAGACCTCGATCCGGCCGGCGGCGAGGTCGACGATGAGGTACTGAGGCACGCGGGTGCCGGCGTAGATTTGCTGCTTGGTGATGCGGTCACGGGTCAGGGAGGTGTCGGCGACCTCGATGACGCAGGAGAGGTCCTCAGCCCCGGGATGGCGCTCTGTGTAGTCGTCGAGGGAGCCGCGGGCGATCGCGCCGTCCGGTTCCGGTTCGTCGTAGGGAGGCAGGCTGACGGGGCTCTGAGCGCGGAAGTGGCAGCCCCGGCCCCGGAGTTCGGCGACCAGGTCGAGGAATCGGTTGACGACCTTCGCGTGCTTGGGATTGACCGTCCTGCCTTCCCCTCGGACCTTCGGCACCAGCAGTCCGTCCAGCAGCTCGATCGGCGCCCCCTCGGGGAGGATCCCGGTCTCGAGCATCCGGTGGTACTGCTCGACGGTCAAGGGAATGATCCCGGTGCCGGCCGGGATCTCTTTTTCGATGACCGCCATCACTGGGTCGCCTCCTCGGGGCAGACTACCACCGGCCCGTCAGACGTCCTGCCGGCGTAGGGCGGCGACCGCGAGGGCTGCGGGCAGGGCGATCCAGAGCAGCAGCGCCGCGACCAGGAGCGCGGTGGCCGGTCCGGCGCCGCCGAGGGCGCGGACGAGGACGGCGCCGGCGGGGCCGAACAGCTCCTTGCCGGCGACTGTGAGCAGCGCCGCGACGCGGGTGGCGTCGACCGGGTTGGCGAACAGGGCGGCGAGCGCCAAGCGGTTGGCCCAGCGCTCGGGGACGGTGAAGGTGAGGCCGATGACCACGAGGTCGAAGAGCAGGACGAGGACGAACCAGGCGACCAGCACCAGGGCGTAGGCGCGCAGGCTCCGGCGGGCGAGCAGGGTGAGCAGCGCGCCCAGCGCCGAGAAGACCAGGCCGACGAGCAGCGTGAACGCGACCACCGCGAGGTAGGCGCGCAGGCCGCCGGTGCCGGCGCGCATCGCGATCAGCGCGCCGGTCGCGCCGAAGCCGACGAGCACGCTCAGCGCGTGGGCGCCGGCGAGGCCGGCGAGCTTGCCGAGCACGATCTCGGCCGCGGTGAGCGGCTCGGCGAGGAGCTGCTCGGTGACGCCGCCCTCGGGGCGGAAGCTCTGGACCGCCATCAGCAGCGTGGCCAGCGGCACGAGGTAGAGCACCAGGTTGAGCAGCGAGACGGCGGTGCGGTCGAGGCTCTGGAAGCCGGCGTACTCGATCACCGCGAGCCCGAAGTAGCCGACGCCGAAGGTCAGCACCGCGAAGATCGCGGTGTAGGCGAGCACCCAGCGGCTGCGCAAGAGGACGCGCAGCTCCTGGCGGGCGATCGCCGCCATCGTGGCGGGGTCGGCGAGGCGGGTCACCGGCGGACCTCCGTCTCGACGGCTCCGACCGCGCCCGAGCGGACCTGCTCCCAGCTCGCGGTCGCGCCCCGGACATCGTGCGCCAGCGCTTCCGCGGCGGCCGGGTCCGCGAACGCGGCGAGCCCGGAGCGCATCGGCGTCGGCAGCGCCGGCGAGGCGACGTAGGTCGCGTCCTCGGCCGGCAGCCACTCGCCGCTCCGGTAGTCGACGACGAACGCCGCAGCCCCCTCCGGCCGGCCGTGCGCGCGCAGCCAGGCGGCCATGCAGCCGACGTCGTCGAAGCGCTCGACCCGCCCCTGACGGGTGACCAGCTCGGCGGCGAACTCGCGCTGGGAGATCGCCATCCGGCAGTAGGCGCAGGCGTCCTCGTCGAGCACGATCGGCGCCGGCTCGGGCGGCCCGCCGGCGCAGGCGGCGAGCGCCAGCGCCGCGATCAGCGCCGATGCCGCCTCCAGCGCCGCGGCCGTGAGCGGTCGGCGGCGGACGACGGGCGGCCCGAGGTCGCGTGTGCGGCGGCCGCGAGGCCGCCGACGCGCCCGCCCAGCGAGCGAACCAGGCGGCGCAGCGAACGAGCCGAACCCCTGAACGCGGCTCGGCGGGCCGAAGGCCGGGACTCGGGGGTGGTCGACGAGCTCACTCCGCGCCATGGACGTACTCCAGGTAGATCCGCTCGAGCGACGGCTCCTCGGTGACGAAGCCGCGCACCGGGCCGAGCGCGCCCAGCGCCTCGAGGATCGGCAGCCGCCGCTCCTCCGCCGCCTGGACGATGATCGACCGCCCGTTGAGGTCGGCGCGCTCGGCGCCGGCGGAGAGCGCGGCCGCGCGATGCCGCGGCCCGGGCTCGGCGACGTCGACCCGCAGCACCGAGTAGCGGCGCAGGCGCGCGCGCAGCGCGGCGATCGACTCTTCGACCACCGGCGCGCCGCCGACCAGCACGACCACGCGGTCGGCCAGCTCCTGGACGTCGGTCAGACGGTGGGTCGAGAGCAGGAGCGCGCGGCCCGCCCGCCGCCAGCTCCGGGCGCGCTCGCGGAAGGCGAGCGCGGCCTCGGGGTCGAGGTTCGCGGTCGGCTCGTCGAGCAGCATGACGTCGGGCTCGGGCAGCTCGGCCACCGCCAAGGACAGGCGCTGGCGCATGCCGCCCGACAGGTCGCCGACCCGCCGTTCGGCGGCCTCGCCGCCGAGGCCGGCCAGCTCGAGCGCGGCCGCGACGCGCGCGGCGGGGAGCCGGCGCAGCCGGGCGTGGAACGCGACCACCTCGCGCGCGGTCAGGCTGGCGGCGAACGACGGCTCCTGGGGCAGGAAGGTGAACCGCCGGCGCGCCTCGCGGTGGTCGCGCCAGAGGTCGAAACCGGCGACCCGCACGCTGCCGCGGTCGGGGCGGACGAGCCCGGCGGCGCACTTGAGCGTGGTCGTCTTGCCGCTGCCGTTGGGGCCGAGCAGCGCGACCGTCTCGCCGCGCTCGACGCGGAACGAGACGCCGCCGACCGCGCGCACCGGACCGAACGACTTTTCGAGGCCGCGGACCTCGACCGCCGCGGCGGCCGGTTCCGTGGCGCCGGACGGTGCGGCGATCTTCGGCGGTCTCTCGGCCGCCGCTGCCGGCCGTTGAGCCGCCGTCACCGGTGTGTCGGCCGGCGCCCGTCTGTCGGCCGCCGCCGGCGGGCCCGCCTCCGCCGCCGCGTTCGCCGGCGGCGTCGCGATGCCGCCCAC
>CAZNIX010000060.1:0-15023 GCA_964573125.1 uncultured Thermoanaerobaculia bacterium | reverse complement strand
GCCTCCCGTGGCGAGGCCGCCGGGTGCCCCCGGCGGCTGGCGACCGTCAGCCCCGGCCGGCTCCCCCGCCCGGCCGCCGGCCCCCGCCGTGGTCACCCCGGCCCTCCGGCCGGCGACCGGCGCGGTCACGCCCCCTCCCCGGGCTCGATCACCGTACCGCCCTCGCCGGCGAGCGCCGCCGGGAGGGTGTCGATGTCGGTGATCAGCACCCGGTTGCCGGTCGCCTCGACGAACTCGACCGCCGATTCGATCTTCGGCCCCATGCTGCCGGCCGGGAACTCGCCGGCGGCGAGCAGCCGGCGCGCCTCGTCGACGGTCAGCCGGGGCAGCGGCCGCTCTTCTGCGGTGCCGAATCCGCGCCGCACCTCGGGCACCCCGGTGAGGTTGATCAGCAGGTCGGCGCCCAGCTCGCGCGCGAGCAGCGCCGCCGTGCGGTCCTTGTCGATCACCGCCTCGACCCCTTCGAGCGCGCCCCCTCCCGGCGAACCGTCCGCGCGGCGGACGACCGGGATGCCGCCGCCGCCGCCGGCGATCACCAGGTCGCCGCGGGCGAGGAGCGCCCGCACCACCGGCACCCCGAGCACCTCGAGCGGGCGCGGGCTGGGCACCACCTTGCGCCAGCCGCGGCCGGCGTCGTGGACCATCTTCCAGCCGTGCTCGCGCTCGAGCAGCTCGGCGCGGTAGCGCGAGAAGAACGGCCCGACCGGCTTGCTCGGCCGCTCGAAGCCGGGATCGTCGCGGTCGACGACGACGAGCGAGAGGACGATCGCCACCTCGCGCTCGGCGAGGCCGACCTCCGCCAGGCGGTTGCGCAGCGCGGTCTCGAGCAGGTAGCCGATCGAGCCCTGGGTCTGGGCGACCGCGACGTCGAGCGTGCCGGGCGGGATCTTGGTCGCCGCCTCCTCCATCTGGATCAGCACCTGGCCGACCTGCGGGCCGTTGCCGTAGACCACCGCCAGCTCGCGGCCGCCCTCGACCAGCGCGGCGAGCCAGCGCGCGGCCTCCTCGGCGCGCCGCTTCTGCTCCTCGACCGTGCCGACGTCGCCCGGCGCGAGCAGGGCGTTGCCGCCGAACGCGACCACCGTCACCGGCCGCCGGCCGCCCGTGGCGTCCGCCCGGCTCACAGCGCCTCCCGCGCCAGCGGCATGGTCATGCAGCGCGGCCCGCCGCGGGCGCGCGACAGCTCGTTGCTGGCGAGTGCGACCGCGGTCGGTCGGCCGCCGGCGAGATCGTCGCAGCGCCGCGCCTCCTCCTCGCCGAGCACGCGCCAGCCGCGGCGGTCCAGCTCGTCGAGCGTGCGGCGGTTGCGCCGGTAGAGGAAGATCAGCCCGGGCGCGGCGGCGAACGCGTTGGCGCCGTCGGTCCACTGCTCGCGCTCCTGGTCGAGCGGGTCGGCGCCGCCGCCGCAGGGCACCAGCTCGACCTCGACGCCGAGCCCCGCGAGCGCCCCGGCCAGCGACGGCCGGAGCGCGAACGACAGCTCCCGGGCGGCGAGATCGACGCCGTAGACGTGCGCCGACTCCGGGCGGCCGGGCTCGACCACCGGCAGGTAGCCGAGGCAGGCGCCGCGGTCGATGAACGTGAACACCGTGTCGAGGTGCATGAACGAGCGGCGGGCGGGGATCTCGACCACCACCAGGTGGCGGAAGGGGCTGCCGCTCGAGCGCAGGTGCTCGGCCAGCGACTCCACCCCCCAGCGGTTGGTGCGCTCGCTGACCCCGACCAAGAGCACCTCCGGGCCGGCGACCAGCAGGTCGCCCCCCTCGAGCGTCGGATAGGGGCAGGGGGGCGGCGCGCCGGCGCCCGGATGGGGCGACGCCTCGAGGTCGATGATCGGCGTGCCGGCCAGCTCCGGGTGGTGGCCGAAGACGACCCGCGCGAGCAGCGGCTCGCGCTCGCGCGCCGGGGTCGCCATCGCCGGGATCAGCACCCGGTCGCCGATCACCACCTGGCAGTCGCGCTGGAAGAACCAGTTGGGGATCGGGTCGAGCCGGAACCCGCCGTCCGGCGCGCGCAGCCCGGCGACCACCGCGGAGGCGAGCTCGCCAGGCGGCACCGCGGCCAGCTCGTCGAGCAGCGCCGCCGGCAAGCCGTGCAGCTCGGCCAGCCCGGCGAGCAGCTCGCGGCGCGCGGGCGCGGCGGCGAGCGCCTCGGCGAGCAGCGTCCCGGCCCGCAGTGCGCGCACCCCGGCGCGCTCGAGCACGGCGCAGAACAGGTCGTGCTCCGCGCGCGCCTGGTCGCCGTCGAGGATGTCGTCGAAGAGCAACCGCTCCATCAGCGACGGCGACATGCGGTCGATCTCCGCCCCCGGCCGGTGCACCAGGACGGCGGAGAGCCGGCCGAGCTCGGATTCGATCCGCAGGTCCATGACGACGGGGTGCGACGGGGCGGCGCCGGGGAGGCGATCGGGCGACCACGCGGCGCGGCGGGCCGGGGCGGGAGACTATCAGAGCGGTACGGCTCGGCACGGCGGTCCGGCCGGAGCCCGCGCCTCGAGCGGCCGCGCTGCGCGCGCCGCTCAGGCTCGGCCGCCAGGAGAACGGCTGGCCGGACCAGCGCTGGCAACGCGAACGGCCGCGCGCCTCGGTGCCGCTGCTACACTGCCCAGCCGTGGCCGGCAGCCCGGGCGACGCCCCTCAGAACCCCCTCCACGAGCGCTACGCCTCGCGGCGGATGGCGGAGCTGTTCACCGCCCGCCACCGGTTCGGGCTCTGGCGGCGGCTGTGGCTCGTGCTCGCCGAGGCGCAGCGCGAGCTGGGGCTGCCGATCACCGACGAGCAGCTCGCCGCGCTGCGCCGGGCGGCGCCCGAGATCGACCTCGAGCGGGTCGCCGAGCTGGAGCGCCAGACCCGCCACGACGTGGTCGCCCACCTGCGCCACTTCGCCGAGCGCGCCGGCGAGGCCGGGGGCGTCCTCCACCTGGGCGCGACCAGCTACGACATCGTCGACAACGCCGACGCCCTGATCGTCCGCGAGGCGCTCGGCGTGCTCACCGACCGGTTGGCGGCGGCGGTCGCTGCGCTCGCCCGCTTCGCCCGCGCCCACCGCGACCTCCCCTGCCTCGGCTACACCCACTTCCAGCCCGCCCAGCTCACCACCGTCGGCAAGCGCGCCTGCCTCTGGCTCCAGGACCTGGCGCTCGACCTCGAGGAGGTCGCGCGGCGGCGCGACGGGCTGCGCTGCCGAGGGATCCGGGGCGCCACCGGCAGCCAGGCGAGCTTCCTCAAGCTCTTCGACGGCGATGCGTCCAAGGTGCGCGCGCTAGACCGCATGTTCATCGAGCGGCTGGGCTTCGGCGACGCCTTCCCGGTCACCGGCCAGACCTACCCGCGCAAGCAGGACAGCCAGGTGCTGGCCGCGCTCGCCGGGGTCGCCGAGAGCTGCCACAAGCTCGGCACCGACCTGCGGCTCCTCCAGGGGGTGGGCGAGGTCGCCGAGCCGTTCGAGGCCGATCAGGTCGGCTCCTCGGCGATGCCGTACAAGCGCAATCCGGTGCTCAGCGAGCGGATGTGCGGCCTCGCCCGCCGTCTGATCACCGACTCCCTGAACGGCCCGCTCAACGCCGCCACCCAGTGGCTCGAGCGCAGCCTCGACGACTCCGCGAACCGCCGGCTGGTGCTCGCCGATTCGTTCCTCACCGCCGACGCCATCGCCGGCCTCGCCGCCCACGTCGCCGCCGGGCTCCGGGTCGACGAGCGGGCGGTGGCGGCGCGGGTGGCGCGCGAGCTGCCTTTCATGGCCAGCGAGGACCTGCTGATGGCGGCGGCCCTGCGCGGCGGCGATCGCCAGGAGCTCCACGAGCGCCTGCGGCGCCACAGCCTGGCGGCGCACGAGGCGGTGGCGGCCGGCGGCGCCAACCCGCTGCTCGACCTCGTCGCCGCGGACCCCGCGTTCCGGCTCGACCGCGAGGAGGCCGCGCGCCGGCTCGACCCGGCGGCCTACACCGGCCGCTCGGCCGAGCAGGTCGACGAGTTCCTCGACGAGGTGATCGCGCCGCTGCTCGCCCGCTTCGAGCCGGCGGAGGTCGAGGCGCCGCGGGTGTGAACCGCGGGCCGGCCGGCGCTCTCCACCGCGCCCAGGCTCGATGACCTGCTCACGCGTGGGCTCACGGGCCGGCGAAGGCCGCGGTCAGCGGACGAGGTCGTCTTCTCGCCCGCGGCGCCGGCGAGCTGCTCGCGCGCCGCGCTTCAATGCCCGGCTCGGGTACGCGCCGACCGGCCGACGAGGGAAGCGGCGCGCGGTCGGTATAATCCCGCCGGATCGCGGCTCCGCGAGCGAACGATGCGCACGCTCGACCTCCACCGCCGTGGCGGCCTCCTCCCCGCCATCCCATCGCTGCGTCCGGCCCGGTTCCGCACCGCGGCGGGCATCGCCCTGCTCGCCGCCGTGGCGCTGGCGGCGGCGTGCACCAGCACCCGGCCGCCCAGACCGCAGCCGCTCGAGCGCGGCCACGCCTCGTGGTACGGCGGCAAGTTCCACGGCCGGCGCACCGCCAGCGGCGAGGTCTTCGACACCCACCGGCTGACCGCCGCCCACCGCACCCTGCCGTTCGGCACCCTGGTCGAGGTGCGCAACCTCGACAACGACCGCAGCGTGCGGGTGCGGATCAACGACCGCGGCCCGTTCGTCCGCGGCCGGGTGATCGACCTCTCCCACGCCGCGGCGCGCGAGATCGGGATGGTCGGCCCGGGCACGGCGCGGGTCGAGCTGGCGCTCGTCGCCGAGGCCGACGGCGCCGCCGAGGCGCTCGCCGCCCGCCCGTTCTACACTGTCCAGCTCGGCGCGTTCGTCGAAGTCGAGCGCGCGGCGGCGCTCTCCGCCGAGCTGGCCGCCGGCTACCCGGCGGTCGCCGTCCGCTCCGACGGCACCTGGCACCGCGTCCAGGTCGGCGAGTTCGCGAACCGCCGCGCCGCCGAGCGCCTGCGCAGGGAGCTGGCGGGACTCGGCTTCGCGGCGCTGGTGGTGACGGTGCGGTAGTGGGCGCCTCTATGTTTCTGAGGAGAGCGGCCGCGTCGGTTCTGGCGTGGCGCGCGGCCGAGAGGCGGCTGAGGGTCGGATACCGGCGCGGAGGAACTCCGGCGCGAGGTCAGCGCCGTTGGGCCAGGCGACCGTGTCCAGCTCGGGGTCGAGTCGCACCTGCGCGAAGTAGGCGGGGTCCTTGAGCGGCTCGAAGACTTCTCCCCACAGCTCGCCCTCGAGATCGATCTCCCCTTCCGCGCCGTCGCTGAACCGCAGCCAAAGGACGTATCCCCCCAGGTAGCGGGCTTCGACGACGTAGACCAGTTCGTACTCTTCCATCGCCTTCTCCTGGGCTACTCCGGCGCAACGATCGGGCGAGGTGGGTCGCCTCGTTGCACGCGACGCCAATTGTGCCACAGCTCGAAGCGGTGGCGCAGATACCAGTCGAGGACGCGGCGCCTCTGGCGCTCTGGGAAGCGACCCTCCACCCTGCCGTCAGAGAGCCAGACCTTGATCCGAAACTCCCCGTGGCGGGCGTGGAAGTGAGCCGGGCCGTGGTCCTCGTAGTACAGCATCACCACAATCCCGTGGAAGCGGCTGACCGTGGGCATACCGTCTCTCCCTGCAAGAAGAGACGGAATCGCCCGTCCGAAACCTCGTCGCCGGCCGGCGCCGCGTTCACCCCTGAAACGCGTACGACAGCTTGAGGAAGAGCTGCTCTTCCGCCGGCCGGAGGTGGTCGCGGTCGTCGAGCTCGCGGCCGTCGGACCAGCCGAGGTAGAGGACCGACTGCCAGTTGAGCTTGAAGGCGAAGACGGCGGAGCCGGCGAACGAGGCGCTCCGGTCGTCGACTGCGAAGGTGTAGAGCGCGGGGTCGCGCTCGGTCTCGACCCACTGGCCGATCAGGCGCAGCCAGGAGCGGGCGTTGAAGGTGTAGACCGCGCGCAGGCGGGCGACGTCGGCGGTGAACAGCCGCCCCGAGCGGCCGCCGTCGGCGGTGACGTCGAGCCAGCGGCGGTTCGCGATCAGGCCGAAGCGCAGGTGGTCGGTCGGGCGCAGGTCGGCGCCGGTGCGCAGGGTCACGCCCTCGCCGAGGCGGTCGTTCGCGAAATCGATCTCGTCGCCGATCTCGGCCTCGAGATAGACCTCGGCGAGGCGCCGGCTCGGGCGGAGGTAGATCCGCGGCCGCACCTGGAAGCGGCGGTGGACGCGCTCGATGCCGCGGATGTCCTCGAACGCGAACTCGAAGCGGACGAAGGAGTTGAGCTTGGCGTCGAAGCCGAACCCGGGGGTGATCCCACGGCGCAGCAGGGCGCCGGACTGGTCCTCGGCGTACTGGCTGAAGGTGAACAGCCGCAGCCGCGACACGGCCTTGCCCTCGGGGTAGAAGCTCCGCCCCAGCTCGCCGTAGCCGGCGGTGAGGCCGACCTCGGGGACGAAGCCGTTGTCGGCGCGGAAGCCCTCGCCGAGGTCGTCGATCTCGACGAAGACGTCCCAGGCCTCGCCGCCCCGGCTCCACCACAGCTCGGCGGCGTGGCCGGAGAGCGTGCGGCCGTCCCACTCCTCGGCGAGGTCGGGCCGCACCGGCGCCTCGCTCTCGCTGAACAGGATCTGGGCGCTGATCGTGTCGCGGGCGGTCGGCCGCCAGCGGAAGTCGGGGCCGAGCAGGCGGTTGTAGGCGCCGCCCTCGATCTCGCGCCCGCTGTAGAGCACGCTGACGAAGGACTGGCCGAAGTCGCGCCGCCAGCGGCCGATCGCCACGTGCGACGCGAAATCCTGCGCCGCGAGGTCGGACGAGTTGGCGCCGGGGAGGATCACGCTGCCGCCCCCCTCGTCCTCGCCGACCAGCAGCACGTAGGAGCTCGCCCCCAGCTCGCCGGTGGCGCGCAGCCCCCAGCGCGGCTGGGTGAAGCTGCGCGTGTAGACCGCCTGGATCGGGGTCGAGAACAGATCGATCCCCTCGAGGAAGAACGGCCGCCGCTCGGGGAAGAAGAGCGCGAAGCGCTCGTTGGCGGCGATCTGGGCGACGTCGGACTCGACCTGCGAGAAGTCGGGGTTGAGCGTGCCGTCGACCACCCTCCCCGGGGTGGGCAGCCACTTGACGTCGAGCCCGCCGTCGCCCTCGGGGTCGTCGTCCTCGAGCGGCGTGCCGAGGCCGCCGCGCGGGGTCGAAAGCCGGCTCGCGGTGCCGTAGGGCGCGATCACCCAGTGGCCGCCGCCGGGCAGCTCGTCGAGGCCGACCAGCGGGCGGACGTTGCAGATGAAGCAGTTGACGTCGCGCGGCAGGCGCGAGGTGAAGTGCTGGTAGCGGAACTCGCGCGGCCGGTTGCGGTAGAGCATGATCCCCCACTGCTGGGGGCCGCCGCCGTTGCTCTGGTAGCGCAGCGAGGAGAACGGGATGCGCAGCTCGAGCGTCCAGCCGCGGGCGGTGATCCGGCCGGCGCTGTCCCAGTAGAAGTCGGGCGCCGAGTCCTCGCCCGCGGCGTCGGAGGTGATCGCGTCGTACTGGATGCCGCGCGGGTTGGCGAGGAACATCTGCGCGGTCTTGCCGTCGTTGGTGGCGTCGACGATCACGCCGCCGTAGTCGGTCGTGCTCGGGACCTCGTCGCGGTCGGCGAGCGGCGCCCGGATGCGCGCCGGCTCGGGGTCCTCGAACTCGAACGCCGCGTAGAGGTAGCGGTCGTCGTAGCCGAGCCAGGCGACGTTTCTCTGCTTGGGCGGCAGGTTGTCGCCGGGGTTGGTCTCGAACCAGGTCTCGACCCGCGCCGCCTCCGCCCAGCCGGGATCGGAAAGGTCGCCGTCGATCGTGATCGCCGAGCCGACGCGGCGGATCTCGATCGGCGCCGAGGCGCCGGCGAGGGTGACCGGGTCGGCGGCCGGGGCGGCGGCGGCGGGAGCCTCACCGGCGGAGGGGACCTCGCCGGTGGCGGAAGCCTCGCCCGGGGCGGGAGCCTCGCCAGCGGCGGGGACCTCGCTGGTGGCGGGAGCGTCGCCAGTGGCGGGGACCTCGACGGCGGGAGGATCGCCCGCAGCGGCGAGGGCCGGCGACGCGAGGGCGGCGCCGAGCGCGAGGACGGCGCCGAGCGCGAGAGCGGTCAGCGCCCACGGGCCGACGGAGCGACGGCGGCGGACGGATCGGGAGTGGGCTCGCCGGCAGGCGCCGGGGAGCGTCGTGGAGCGCGCAGCGATGGCCGGGTCCCTCCAGGGTCGGACTGCACTACCGGGGTAGTACGTGGCCACCCGCGGGTTTGTTTAGCCGCCCGCGGCCGGCCCCACCCGCCCGTCAGCCGCCGCTGCGGTGGTCGAACTGGGTCGTGCCCGGGCGGGCGGCGGCCGGACGGTCGAGCCGGAAGTGCTCCGGCGGCGGCGCGCCGCCGAGCACCGCGGCCGCCAGCAGCTCGCCCACCGCCGGCCCGAGCTTGAACCCGTGCCCCGAGCCGCCGCCGGCGAGCCAGACGTCCGCGGCCGCCGGGTGGCGGTCGAGGATCAGGTGCCCGTCGGGGCTGTTCTCGTACGGGCAGACCTCGCTCCCGACCAGCGGCGCCCCGGCGAGCGCCGGGAAGCGCTCGGCGAGGAAGCGCCGCGCCGCCGCCACCCCGTCCGCGTCCGGCGGCCGTTCTGTCGCCGTCGGGTCGATTCGCTCGCCGCGGGTGTCGTCGGCGACCTTGGCGCCCCGGCCGCCGAGGTCGGGCAGGCCGTAGATCAGCCGCTCGCCGAAGTCGATCCAGACCGGCAGCCGCTCGGGTCCCCAGGCGTCGCTCCCGCTCGGGGTGCCGAAGTAGTAGACCTCCTGCCGCGTCGCCAGCACGCGCTCGCCGATGGCCTCGGGGAAGACCTGCCCCAGCCAGGGCCCGCAGGCGAAGACGAAGGCGTCCGCGCCGAGCCGCGTGCCGTCGCCGAGGCGGACCGCGCCCATCCGCCCGCCGGCGATCTCGCCCGGCTCCACCCACGCGGTCCGCACCTCGCCGCCCGCCGCCGCCACCCGGTCGCGCACCGCGAGGCAGGCGCGGCGCGACGAGAGCGCTCCGGCGCGCCGTTCGAAATAGAGCTTCGCGACCCCCGCGAAATCGATCTGCGGCCAGCGCCGCCGCGCCTCCTCGAGCGTCGGCTCCTCGACCGGAAAGCCCAGCTCCCGGAGGATCGGCAGGGACTGGCGGACGTAGGCGTCGTCGCCGCGCATCATCCACAACGCCCCGGTCGGGACGTAGAGCGGCTCGGCGATCTCGTCGTCCAGCTCTCGCCACAGCTCGAACGCCCGGCGCACCATCTCGACGTAGACCCGATCCGGTCCGTAGACCGCCCGGATCACCCGCGTCTCGCCGCCCGAGCTGGCGCGGGCGTTGCCCGCCCCCCAGGCATCGACGAGCACCACCTCGGCCCCCGCGCGCAGCAGGTGCCAGGCCGTCCATCCTCCGAACGCACCGGCTCCGACGACCACCACCCGGGACCGGCGCGACGAGGCGCGCGCGACCGCCGGCGCCGCGCGCACCGCCGGCGCCCGCGGGCCGAGCGCGGACGCCGCCACCGGGGCCATCGCCATCCCCTGGAGGAGGCGCCGCCGCGACAACACGGGCGAGCCGCCCATCGCCGTCACTCCTCCCACGGCGCCTTGCGCGCGAACGGATCGGCGACGACATGGATCGCAAACCGCAGGCCGTGGGCGGCGCAGAAGCGGGAGGCCGCGGCCATGAACGGCCGCTCGGCCTCCCCGGGCTCCTCGGCGCAGTCGAGGCGCACGCACACCGGCATGCCGTCGTAGTCCGGGTAGTCGCGGGCGAAAAAGCCGTCGAGGACGTAGCCGAAGTAGGCGTTGAGCTTGTCCTCGAGCTGGCGCAGGCGCTCCTCGAAACCGTCCCACGGGCGCGGCTCGAGGATCGCGAGCACCACCTCGCCGCGCCCGGGGTCGGTGGTGATCAGGTCGACGACCCGCGGATTGTGCGCGCCCCGCGGCTCGTAGCCCGCGGGCTCCTCGGCGGCCAGGGCTCAGCCCTCCCGCGCCGCGGCGTGCCCGGCCGCGTGCGCCGCCGACGCCTCCTGGTGGTCGGCGACCAGCTTCTCGACCACCCCGGGGTCGGCGAGGGTGGTGACGTCGCCGAGGTCGGCGTACTCGCCGGCGGCGATCTGGCGCAGGATGCGGCGCATGATCTTGCCCGAGCGGGTCTTGGGCAGGCCGGTGACGATCTGGATGCGGTCGGGCGCGGCGATCGCGCCGATCGAGTGCCGCACCTGGTCCTTGAGCGCACCGATCAGCTCCTCGGGGTCCTCGCCCTCGAAGCCGGGCACGACGTCGACGAACGCGAAGATCCCGGTGCCCTTGATCTCGTGCGGGAAGCCGACCACCGCCGCCTCGGCCACCGCCTCGTGCTCGACCAGCGCGCTCTCGATCTCGGCGGTGCCCAGCCGGTGGCCGGAGACGTTGAGCACGTCGTCGACGCGGCCGATGATCCAGTAGTAGCCGTCCTCGTCGCGCCGGCAGCCGTCGCCGGTGAAGTAGAGGCCGGGGAACTGGCTGAAGTAGGTCTCGCCGAAGCGCGCGTGGTCGCCGTAGAGCGTGCGCGCCTGCCCCGGCCACGAGCGCTTGAGGCAGAGGTTGCCGCGCACGCCGTTGCCCTCGAGCACCTTGCCCTGGTCGTCGACCAGGACCGGCTCGACGCCGAAGAACGGCAGCGTCGCCGAACCCGGCTTGGTCGGCGTCGCGCCGGGGAGCGGGGTGATCAGGATGCCGCCGGTTTCGGTCTGCCACCAGGTATCGACGACCGCGCAGCGGCCGCCGCCGACCACGTCGTGGTACCACTGCCAGACCTCGGGGTTGATCGGCTCGCCGACCGTGCCGAGCACGCGCAGGCTCTGCCGCGAGTACTTCTCGACCACCGCGTTGCCGGCGCGCGCGATGGCGCGGATCGCGGTCGGCGCGGTGTAGAAGATGTTGATCCCGAGGTCGTCGACGAGCTTCCAGTAGCGCCCGGAGTCGGGGTAGGTCGGGATCGACTCGAACATCACCGTGGTCGCGCCGTTGGCGAGCGGGCCGTAGACGATATAGCTGTGGCCGGTGACCCAGCCGACGTCGGCGGCGCAGCAGTAGACGTCGCCCGGCTTCCAGTCGAAGACCAGCTCGTGGCTGTAGGCCGCGAACACCAGGTAGCCGCCGGTGGTGTGCAGCACCCCCTTGGGCTTGCCGGTCGAGCCCGAGGTGTAGAGGATGTAGAGCGGCGCCTCGGCGTCCATCCACTCGACCGGGCAGTGCGGCCGCTGGCGCGCCATCTCCTCGTCGAGCCAGACGTCGCGCCCGGGCTCCATCTCGACCTCGGCGCCGGTGCGCCGGGCGACCAGCACCCGCTCGACCAGCGCGAGCCCCTCGACCGCGCGGTCGCAGGTGTGCTTGAGCGGGATCCGCTTGCCGCCGCGCAGCCCCTCGTCGGCGGTGACCACGACCTTGCAGCCGGCGTCGAGGATGCGCTCGCGCAGCGAGTTCGCGGAGAAGCCGGCGAAGACCACCGAGTGGACGGCGCCGATGCGCGCGCACGCGAGCATGGTGTAGGCCAGCTCGGGGATCATCGGCAGGTAGACCGCCACCCGGTCGCCGCGCCGCACGCCGTGGGCGAGGAGCGCGTTGGCCACCCGGCAGACGTGGCGCTCCAGCTCCCGGTAGGTGATCTCGCGGTACTCCCCCGGCTCGTCCGCGGCCCACACGATCGCGACGTCGTCCGGCCGCACCGCCGCGTGGCGATCGACGCAGTTGTAGCAGGCGTTGAGCCGCCCGCCGGCGAACCACGAGCACGTCACCTCGCGGAAGTCCCACTCGCCGACCCGGTCGAACGGGTGGAACCAGTCGAGCCGCTCCGCCTGCCGTCCCCAGAAGCCCTCGGGGTCCTCGAGCGACTCGCGGTACAGCTCCTGGTAGTCCGCGAGCGACGCGATCTTGGCGCCGCGGGCGATGTGGTCCTTGACTGGGATCATCGGCTGCAACCTCCGCGCGGGGAAGGGGTTCGGCGGGGGATCATACCGCGGCGAAAGCGCCGGCTTGCTATCCTCCCCGCCGATGCGCCGCCTGAAACTCACCACCGGGGGCGAGAGCCACGGCCCGGGGCTGACCGCGCTCCTGACCGGGATGCCGGCCGGGGTGCCGGTCGATTGGGAGCTGCTCCGGCGCGACATGAAGCGGCGGATGCACGGCCACGGCCGCGGCCGGCGGATGCAGATCGAGGCCGACGAGGTCGAGATCCGGGGCGGCGTGCGCGGCAACGAGACGCTCGGCTCGCCGATCGCGCTCTGGATCGAGAACCGCGACCACAAGAGCTGGAGCGGCGTGATGGCCGCCGGCGACCTCGACCCGCACCTCGCCGAGGTGCGGCGGTTGAAGGCGCCCCGCCCCGGGCACGCCGACCTCGCCGGCGGCCTCAAGTACCTGCGCCGCGACCTCCGTGACGTCCTCGAGCGCGCCTCGGCGCGCGAGACCGCGGCGCGGGTCGCCGCCGGCGCGTTCGCCAAGATGCTCCTCGCCGGGTTCGGGGTCGCGATCAAGAGCGGCGTGCGCTTCCTCGGCCCGCTCGGTGCCGACCGGCCGGCGCCGTCGTGGGCCGACCTCGAGCGGGTCGACGACGCCTCGCCGCTGCGCGCGATCCACCGCGACCTCGAAGACGAGATGGTCGCCCTGGTCGACCGCGCGAAGGAGGCGGGCGACACCCTCGGCGGCGCGGTGACGGTCATCGCCCGCGGCGTGCCGCCCGGCCTCGGCTCCTACGTCCAGTGGGACGAGAAGCTCGACGGCCGGCTCGCCCGCGCGGTGATGTCGGTGCCGGCGGTCAAGGCGGTCGAGATCGGCGCCGCGCTCGAGGCGTGCCGCGGCTTCGGCAGCGCCGCCCACGACCCGATCGAGTACGCCCGCGCGGCCGGCGGCCGTACCGGCGACCCGGCCGGCGCCGAGCCCGCCCGCTGGCGCCGCCCGACCAACCGCGCCGGCGGCCTCGAGAGCGGCGTCACCAACGGCGAGGACGTCGTCGTCACCGCCTACAAAAAGCCGATCTCGACCCTGCGCCAGGGCCTCCCGAGCGTCGACCTCGACACCCTCGAGCCCCACCGCTCGCAGTACGAGCGCAGCGACGTCACCGCCCTCCCCGCCGCCGGCGTCATCGCCGAAGCGATGGTCGCCCTGGTCCTCGCCGACGCCCTGATCGAGAAGCTCGGCGGCGACTCGCTGGCCGAGATGCGGGCGCACTGGGAGGCGACCGAAGCGCTCCAGAGGCGCTGGCCCGCTCGTTAAAGCAGCACCAGCGCCACCCCCACCGTCATCACCGCTACCGCGGCCACCCGGCCGGCGGTGATCTCCTCGCCGAAGAGGAGCCAGCCGAGGCCGAGCGCGGCCGCGCTGCCGAGGCCGCGCTTGACCGTCTCGACCACGCTCACCCAGACCAGGTGGATGGCGACGAGCTGGAGGCCGAGCGCCGCCGCGCTGGTCAGGAGCGCGACCGCCAGCAGGCCGGGCGCGGCGCCGGCGCGGCGCACTTCCCCCACCTGCCGTCGGACGGCGAGGAGCGCCAGCACCCCGGCTGCGGTGCCGAGGCCGAGGACGACGCCGTGGGCGGGGATCGGCGCGGCGGCGAGCGCCTGCTTGTCCAGCGCCGGGGTGACCGACCAGCAGAGCGCAACCACGACCATCAGCCGCGCCCCCGGCTCGCGCAGGAAGGCGCGCCCGAGCGCGGACGGCCAGAGGCTCTCGCCAGGGCGGCGGTTGAGGAGCAGCGCGCCCGCGACCACGAGCGCGATCCCGGTCGCCGTGACCGCGTCCGGCACCTCGCCGAGGAGCGGCACCGCGAAGAGCGCCGTGAACGCCGGCGTCAGGCTCAGGAGCGGCACCGTCACCGAGAGCGGCGAGCGCTGGAAGGCGACGATGAACGCCGCGTTGGCGACGACGTTGAGCGCTACCGAGCCGGCCGCGGGCACGATGTAGTCAGAGGCGGGGCCGGGGCCGAATCCGCCGCCCTCGACCGCCCACCAGACGCCGAGCAGCGGCGCCTGCCCCACCGCCAGCACGAACACCAGCGGCAGCGGCGGCACTCGGTGGACGAGCGCCTTGCGCGCGACGTCGAAGCCGGCCCAGGCGAGCGAGCAGGCGACGACGGCGGCGAGCGCGAGCGGGGTGATCAGGGGCGATCCGGACCGGGCAGGGCTCGGGACCGCAGCGGCGCCGCCGCGCGGCCCGACCCGCCCGGGCTAGAGCTTGAGGACCATCTTCGTCATGTCGTGCGGAGCGCCGTCCGGGTCGGTGCCGTAGCCGGGGACGGTGAACGACTCGAAGCCCTGGCCCCGGAGCGTCGCGATCGCGTCGGCCTCGAGGTCGGAGATCAGCATGCAGGTGAGGTGGCGCAGGCCGTTGGCGCGCGCGATCGCGACGAAGTGGGAGACCAGGATCGTGCCCAGGCCGGCGCCGCGGAACGCGGGGTCGAGCAGCCACTTGATCCGTCCGACCAGGCGCAGCGGGCCGTGCTCGCGCCGGTGGAGCGTGGCGTCGGCGACGATCCGGCCGCCGTCGAGCGCGAGCAGCGGATAGGCCTTCGCGTAGTCGAGGTTGCGGCCCCACTGCTCGACCAGGCGGCGGTCGTCGATGCGGTCCCAGGCGAAGCGGCGGGTCGCCTCGGGGAGGCCGCGGAAGAAATCGTAGAGGGCGTCGGTGTCGCGCTCGGTGAACGGGCGGATCAGCACCCGGCGGCCGTCGCGCAGCACCGCCTCCTGCGGGTAGCGGTTGAGCATCGGTTCCCTCCGAAACGCCGGGCGGGATCGGGGAGCTGCGGCTCCCGGCCGGCGGCGTCGTCTGCGATTACGCCGGCGCCGCTACCTCGCGGCCGGCGCCGGCCAGCTCCTCGACCAGCGGCCGGCTCCCCTGGAGCGCGAGCCGCTGCATGTAGAGCGCGACCCCGCGCAGCCCGCCCAGCTCCTCGCCGCCGCCGGCGCGGCCGGGGCCGCCGTGGAGCGCCTGGGGCAGGGCGACTCCCGAGCCCGGGGCCTCCCCCGCCGCCGCCCGCGAGCCGACGTAGAGCCGGCCCGTGGTCGGGCCGGCGGCGGCCAGG